>NZ_JBFAQA010000012.1:0-265365 GCF_040677005.1 Nonomuraea sp. NPDC049421 | reverse complement strand
GGGTGACGCTGCTGCTGGTGGTGGCCGTGGCCAACCCGCTGGCGGCGCTGTTCGGGGTGCACGTCCTCGGCATGGGCCGGGGCCGATGAGCGGCCCCGGGCACGACCGTCCCCTTGAGCGCTCGATCTACCCGCCGATCACCCGACCCGCGTGGAGTCCTGCTCGGGGACGCACGGCTTGACCGGGCCGTCGATCACCGACGTGGCGAGCCGCGCCATGATCGGGCCCTGCGGGTTCTCGGTGAAGTCCAGCGTCACCGGCCGGAGGCTTACACGGCGTCATGCCGACGCGGCCGCGGCGCGCAGAGCCGCGACGACGACGCGCTGCCCTGGAGACGGCTCTGCCCTGGTCACGGTCAGGGTGATGCGCCCCGAATAGGCGGGATCGTCAACCTCGACAGTGGCGATCTCGGCGGGCAGGCCGGAGACGGCGATCCGGGGGACGGTGGTGATGCCGAGCCCGGCGGCGACGAAGCCGAGCCTGGCGTTCCAGTCGTGGATGCGGTGGGCGATGCGGGGCTCGGGCAACGTCGGCCAGGCGCCGAACTGCGGGTCGCCGCGCGGGCCCGTACCGACGATCCAGGGCTCGCCGGACAGATCCTCGACCGAGACGCGCGACCGTCCGGCGAGACGGTGGTTCTTCGGCACGGCGACGATGCCCATGCCGCCGGTCGTCAGGCGTTCGGTGTGCAGGTCGTGCAGGTCGTAGTCGGGCAGGCTCTGACCGACGGCGATCACGGCGACGTCGACGCCGCCGGCCCGCACCTGGCGCAGGAGCGCGGGGCTGGACGCCTCGTGCAGCTCGACGGCCAGCGCGGGGTGCTCGCTGCTGAGCGCCGCCATGGCTTTGGGGATGAGCGACCAGGTCGCGGTCGGGAAGGCGCCGAGCGTGACCTGCTCGGCGAGCGGGTCGGCGAGCGCGGCCAGCTCGCGGCCCAGCGCGTCGAGCTCGGCCAGCACGGCGGCCGCCCGCCGCGCGACCGCCTCGCCTGCTCGGGTCGCCTCCACCCCACGGGCCTTGCGGACGAACAGCGGCGTCCCCGCCGCCGACTCCGCGGCCGCCACCTGCCGGGAGATCGCCGACTGCGTGTATCCGAGCAGCTCAGCGGCCGCCGTGAACGATCCGGTGCCGACGACCGCGTGCACGACCCGCAGCGCGGGAACGGTGAACTCCGCCATGCGATCAACCTAAGCCATGCGTATCCCGCATTTCTGCTGTGCGAAAGCCTCGCTTGTGGAATGGCTCGTACGTACGGATGCTGAAGGGAGGAAGACCTGGAAGGAAATCATGTCCAAGATCTGGTTCATCACCGGCGCCTCGCGCGGCTTCGGCCGCCTGTGGACGGAAGCCGCGCTGCGGCGCGGCGACCGGGTCGTCGCGACGGCTCGCGACGTCACCGCGCTCGACCCGCTCGTACGCCGCTTCGGCGACGCCGTCCTGCCGCTGCCCCTGGACGTCACAGAAAGAAAGGCGGTGTTCGAGGCCGTCGAGCGGGCCGTGGAGCGGTTCGGGCGGCTCGACGTCGTCGTCAACAACGCCGGTTACGGGCTCTTCGGCATGGTCGAGGAGCTCACCGAAGCCGAGCTGCGCGCCCAGATGGAGACGAACTTCTTCGGTACGGTCTGGGTCACCCAAGCGGTCCTGCCCGTGCTGCGCGCCCAGCGGTCCGGCCGGATCCTGCAGGTCACGAGCGAGGGCGGCGTACGCGCGTACCCCGGGATCGGCGCCTACCACGCCTCCAAGTGGGCGGTGGAGGGCCTGTCCGAGGCGCTCGCCCAGGAGGTCGCCGCGTTCGGCGTGTACGTGACCGCGGTCGAGCCCGGCCCGTACGCCACCGACTTCGCCGACGCCACCAGCATGCGCACCACCGACCGCCACCCCGACTACGCCGCCGTCCACGAGGCGACCGCCAAGGAATGGGTGCTCGGCGACCCGGCGGCGACCGCGGACGCGATCCTCCTGCTCGCCGACGCCGTGAAACCGCCACGGCGGCTCGTCCTCGGCAACACGCTCCCCGAGATCGAGGCCATCTACGCCGAGCGGCTGCGCGAGTGGCGGGAGTGGGCGCCGGTCACGGAGGCCGCGTTCGGCTGAGGTGCGCGCTTAGGATCTGCCGGTATGCGCTTGGCTTGGGTGCTGCTCGTCCTGTTAGTCGTGTGTGCTCCCCAGACACCCGAGGTGTCGTGGCGGCTGAGGCACACCTGGGACGGGCCCGGCCGGCACATGTGGCACTCGATCGCCGCCCTCCGTACCGGGGAGGTCTGGACGTACGTCGCGGGCGACACGTCGCTGATGATGCGGTGGGACGGGCGCGCCTGGCGTACCGAGGAGCCGCCCGACGACTTTCTCCCGACGGGACGGGGCTTCGGGTTCGAGACGTCGCCGGCGGGTGACGACCTCTGGCTGACCTCCGGCGGCGTGTGGCAGCGGGTGCGGGACTCGTGGGTGAGACGGCCGAACCTGTCGCGCTCCGACCCCGAACTCACCATCAAGGACACGGCGGTCGCGGCGAAGGGCGAGGCGTGGCTGGCCGAGATCGGCGAGTACGGCGGGTGGGTCCTGAACGTGTGGTCCGGGGGTGCGTGGAAGGAGCTGCCGGCACCCTCCGGCGAGATGGGGTCGGCGTGGCTGGAGCAGATCGCCGCCGCAGGACCGGGACGCGTCTGGGCGATCCACCAGGTGGACGGCCTGATCCAGGCGATCCGGTGGGAGGGATCGGGATGGAGCACGCATCCCATGCCGCAGGTCTCGATCCGGGACCTGGCCGTGTCCGCTCGTGGTGACGCCTGGGCCGTGGGGTCCGAGGAGTCCGGGGGCGTGATCCTGCGCCGGCAGGGCGGGCGGTGGAAGCGGGTGGGTGTCCCTTTGCCCGGCACCGCGCTGCCCTTCGTGCGGGCGGACGTCCGGGGCGGGGTGTGGATCGCGGCCGATCCTGGGCGGGGGCGGCCGTACCTCCTGCATGTCAAGGACGGGCGGTGGAGCAAGTATCCGCTGCCGGAGAGCTCATTGAAGATCATGGCCATCGCGCCCGCCGCCACCGGGGTGTGGGTGTACGCCCGGCAAGGTAGCGGGGTGTCGAAGGTGTACGAGCTGTCTTCCTCGACCTGATACCTCGCCACGCGAGGTATCAGGTCGTCGTTGGACCGCCTCGGCCCTCCATCCGAAGCGGCGGCCGCCTTCGCCGCATCGCGCACCACCCAGCCCGCACGCATCGACCTCCGCTGCGTCGCCGTCCTGATCGACAACCTGCCGCTCGTCGCCATCTCTGTCGCGCTGTTCGTGCAGGGGGTGCTCACCACCATCGAGACGGGCACCGGCTTCACGATGTCGTTCCCGCCCGCCACGTACTTCAGGATCGGGGACGGCTGCGTCGCCTTGACCTCACTGACGTGCGGCGCCTACGACGCCTCCGGCCTGATCTACTCTCTGGGTTTCCCCCTGGCCCTCGCCTCCGCCGGGAAAAGGTGGTACCGGTCGAAGGGTACGGACAGCTCGCGCGCCTCCACCCCCGGCTCCGGCACCGGGGCGAGCGCTCCCGAACAGGCCGTCACCATGGCCGGCAGGACCACGCACGCCCCCCACCCCCGACGGCCGGGCATGCTACGGGCTGACCCGCTTCACGGAACTCGTCCTGTTGTCGAACCCGTTGTTCGTCAGGTCACTGTCGGACGACCTCGGGGCGGCCGCGTACCCGTAGGACCCCGAGCAGTTGGCGCTGTCGTAGAACTGGATCCGGCCGGCCGACGGGTTCCTCATGGAGCTGGCCTTGTTGTTCAGCGAGGTCACGTTGGCGCAGGTGTTGTTGGAGGTGAAGAGGAACTCCTGCTCCGCGCCCGCGTAATCGTCGTGCTCGTACAGGCAGAAGCTGGACAGGCAGGAGCTGGCGAGCCGCTGAGCATCGGCCTGAGCCGCGGTGGCGCCCACTCCCATCAGGCTGGTCAGGGCCAGCGCCACGGCTCCGACCCTGCGCACCGACGTTCTCTTCATGCAGGACCCTCATTTCGGCTGGGTGCGATTTCGCCATGATCATGACAGGAAATCCCAAAACCCACCACAGTCCGGGCCGGTCACGGTTTTGGGCAGCTCCGTGCGCGCGACCACCAACCCTTGGACCGCTACCGTGTCCGCGTGATCGCCGAGCGGCAAGAGCGGCCGCCTGCTACGGCGCTGAGGCGGCGCAGCCCGCTCTCCGAGGACAACCGCCTTGACCTACGGGGCAGGCAGTACGCCAGTAACCGTGACCTACCCGCTGTTGACCGCCCTTGATGGCGCGCGAATGGCATGGCGATCATGTGTGGTCACGGGGTCTGTTCTGCCGGACCTCTGTCCTACGGTGCGCGGTCACCGTATTGCTCGATGATCGAACTGAGCGAGCGTGAGCCTGACGGCATCTCCAGCACCTGTGGATGTGGTGAGGTGACGCCGATGTGTACGGATCGCATCCAGTCGTCGTCGACCACAGCCTGGCATAGCGCTTCTGCGGTGATGAGCGTGGCGAGACCACACCTGTTCGCCCAGATCTCCCGGCCCGCTGGGCCGGCGGCGATCCACCGCTCGACACTCGCGAAATCAGGAACTGGATACCAGTCCCAATCCCTCCTGTCGAACTTGACCACCAGGCCGCTTTCCGTCCAGTAAGAAATCAAGGCCGGGGCGTCATCGGTCCATACGGCGCTCAGGCAAGGGCCGTACTGCGCCAGAATGGGAAGAGCTCCCTCAGTGACGGAATCGACGCGGTAATCCATGATGACGGTGCCATTGCCGAGGCGCCCGATGCACATGTCGACGTCGTCAGCGTTGCAGCGCGCCGGCTGAGTGCTCTCGGGTGAAATGTCGTACGCAGCCAGGACGTCGTCAATCTTGGTGGCGGAACACCACGTCAAGTCGACGACCAGCCGGGTCCGGAGGCGAAACCACTCGTAGTAGGTTGAGTCGATCACGGACGTTTCCTCTCCGCTGACACGGCCATGGGCCCCGCTCAGTGATCTTCGCGCATCCGCCTGCTGCTCGCCGCCGAACCGCGATCAGCCAGGTTGCTCAGAGGAACGCACCCTGAATCTTCGATCACCCCCAAGCACGCACGGCGTCCAGGCATGCAGCGGCGATCGGAGGGCTGCGTCTGTGCGGCAGTGCGGCAATCTCGGCCGGAGCATTCGGTTGGTACGGCAAGATCTACGACGACGCGAAGACTCCGTACTGCCGGTTCTGAGCAAGGGGCTCACGCGAGAACCGAATTCACCACTCGGCGGGACATGACCGCCACCCCGCCGCGCGTACTTGCCTGCAGGTCGTGAAGTCCTTCCTGTCCTGCGGCTCGGACAGAGCCGGTCGGCTTGGGACACCACTCGGCGCAGACAAAACTCCTGGGAGTTCGGGAAAACGTCTCGCCGGACGGTGCAACACTTCGGCCCCTTGAGTCGTCTGGGTCGTGAGGATCGAGAAGGGACCCCATTGGACGACGAATCCGGCTTCGACAGATTCGTGGCTGAGCAGGCGGACGCGCTGCTCCGCTACGGATACGTCCTGACCGGCAACCCTCACGACGCCGCCGACCTTGTCCAGGAGGCCCTCCTACGAGTGCGCGGCGCCTGGTCGAAAGTGCGGCGCAAGGACAATCCGAACAGTTACGCGCGGATCACGATGGCGCGGCTGCACATCAGCATCTGGCGGCGGCGCAGACGTGAACACCTCACTGGAGACCCGCCGGATCGGGCCAGCCACGAGGCCTTCCCCTTCGAGCAGCAGCAAGAGCTCTGGGAGGCGTTGTCCGCGCTGCCTCGCAGGCAGCGAGCCGTGCTGGTGTTGCGCTACTACGAGCAGCTCACCGACGCCGAGATCGCCAAGGTGCTCGGCATCTCCCAGGGAACCGTACGCAGTCAGGCCTCACGGGGCTTGGACAAGCTGCGGTCCTCTCTCTCCTCCTCGCCCGCGACCCACGGGAGCCCGCGATGAACAATCTTGGAAACGAGTTGAGCCGCCTTCTCTCCGACGCGGCGGAACGGGCGCCGCGGGCGCCGGCAGGGTTGTCCGCGAGGGTCAAGGCACGTCATCGCCGGCGGCGGGCACGGTCCGCGGCCCTGCTCGCAGCCGTGGCCGTGGCCGTGGTGTTCGGGGGGACGGGCATGGTGGTGAAGACAGTACGTACGTCGACCGTGCCGCAGCCCGCGGTCAACGCGACGGACAAACCGACGGGCATGGTGAAACCGCCGGCGGACGTCATCCCTCCGTCAATCGAGAAGGTATGGCCACAGGCCGTACGCAAGATCCCTGCCACGCTGCCCGACGGCCGCGACTACTACCCAGAGTTGCTTCTGGACGATCACACGCTGCTGGTCAGCACGGGGATCAACGGCGGGAAGCGCCGGTTCCTGTGGACCTACGACCTGCACAGCGGCAAGCCCACGCGGATCGCTGAGGTCCCTCCGACGAAGGGCTCGGTGAGCTTCGCCGACGACATAGCGGCGGGAGGCGGAAACATCGTCTGGTGGGCGTTCAAGGAGGCGGGCAAGGGCCGGGTCGCCCAGATCTGGACGGTGCCGGTACGTGGCGGCACACCGCGGCCGGTGAGCGACGTTCCCCTGGCAACCGCCACGAAGCAGTTGGGCCAGATCGCCGATCTGACCGTTGTGGGGAAAGAAGTGATCTTCGCCTACGAGAAAGGGGGGGTCCATCGGGTGCCGCTGAGCGGGGGCCAGGTGCGACCGGTGAAGGGGGCCGAGCGGCAGCGCATCCTGCGGTGGCCGTGGGTGGGCACCCATGGGGTGATGAATGACTTCCTCGAACTGTTCAACGCCGAGACCGGTGAACGGCGCGACGCCGTGGCCGCGGCCGACGAAGAGCTCATCTGCGGTGTCACCCGGTGTACGGGCACGAAGGTGCGCTACGAGAAGGTCCCATGCACCGTTGAATCGTGCGCGGACAAGATGAAAAAAGAGCGGGTCGTCCTGCGCAGCTTCGTCCGCAACCGCGATGGTTCCGGGGAAAGACCACTGCCGGCTGCCACCGACCTGTTCGGCCCGGCCGACCTCGCCCTTGAGCGATTCTTCAAGCTGGTTCTCCACGGACCGCGAGGGGAAAGCGTCATGGCGCTCTATGACGTAGAGACCGGCAAGATGGCCGACCTCGGCCTGAGACCGGATGCGAAAGGATCCATATCCGTTCCCGAAAGCAGGCGTGATGCGCTGATGACCTACAGGGTCGGGGACCAGATGTACGTTCTAGACCTGTCCACGATCGAGTAGATCGGAGGCGTTCGCCGGGTGGCGGTTGCCTTCCTTATCGGGCCGCAGCGCTTGCCGTCATCCGGCGATGTAGCGGTATATCGGCTGTACCCGAGCGGAGCGAGGATCAATGGGGCGCGTTCCCGTCCAACAGGCGGGCACGGATAAGTGGTCTGAGGCCCGCTGCCGGCTCCCAGCGGAGGGCATCGCGTTCGTTGCTCAGCTCTTCCAGATCGTCCGGGGTGAAGAGCGTCTTGGACAAGCCGTTCATGGCCCAGCCGCTCCGGCCAGGTTCCCAGAAGATAGCGAAGAGTGCCGGGGCATACCCAATGACCACCTCTACTTCGGTGATGGCCCGGCGATCATGTCCGCGACTCGCAGCGGCCGCCCACGCGCGGCCCGTCCCCTGGCTCACCCTTGTGTGCGCGATCTGGCGCCTACGCAGGTAACGCCGGTTCCTGCGGGATGAGTACGCGCGCCATAGGTCCGGTAGGGGATCGCGTCTTAGGAGGCGACCAGAGGAGATCTGTTGAACAACGAGCAGAAACGCGACTTCGCCGACTTCGTGTCGGCTCGGTCGGACAGCCTGATCAGGCTCGCCTATGTCCTCACCAACGACCAGTACGCGGCTGAGGACCTGCTCCAGACCGCGCTGACCAAGACCGCGGGCCGCTGGAACAAGATCCGCGAAAACCCCGAGGCGTACGTGCGGAAGGTCATGTACCACGAACAGGTCAGCCGCTGGCGAAGTCCCCGCTGGGGCAGGGAAAAGGTGGTGGAGTCACCCCCTGAGCGGATGATGGGCGATCGCACTGCCCAGGTGGACGACCACCTCACCCTCCAGCAGGCTTTGCGCGCGCTGCCACCGCGCAAGCGCGCCGTGCTGGTGTTGCGTTACTACGAGGATCTCCCGGAATCCGAGGTCGCCAAGATCATGGGCTGCTCGGTGGGAACCGTACGCAGCCAGACCCATCACGCTATCGCCCGTCTCCGCGAGCTGGTCCTCGAACCCGTCATGCAGGAGGTCTGGAAATGAACGTCGACGAAACAACGATCGCCGCTGAGCTACGGCGGCTGGCGGACGCCTCCCGCTCCGTGAACGGCCAGGCCATGGCGGCCCGGGCCGTCGCGGGGGCCAGACGCCGCCGCCTGAGCTGGACGCTGGCCGCCGGTGCGCTCGCCGCCGTCGCGGCCGGGACGCTGGTCGTGGTCCCCATCATCCGGAACACGACCATCGTCACGGCGGCTCCGCCGGCGAACGGCCCCTCCGAGCTGCCGTCGAACACCCCTGGGCAACTCCAGTCCGTACGGGACTGCATGCCGTTGGGAGGGCCGGTCGACGGCATGGACCCCCGCAAGCGGCAACCGCTGGACTCCGACGTCAAGGACTTCCGCGAGCTGGTGGTGTATCGCGATGCCGTCGGCTCGACCGCACTCGTCGGGAGCAAGGCCGGCTTCGTCCTCTGCACACCGCAGAAGTACAAGGAGGCGTTTCCCGGCGTCCCCGTCTTCACCCCTTGGGGATCCACCCTGCCCGGCAACCTCAACGCGGGCGTCTCCGGCCCGCTGACCGTGGACGCGTACACGACCGGAACCGACTCCAACGCCATGTCGGACGACAACCAGAGCGGCGGCGGCTACCGCATCGCGGCAGGGCGCGTGACGGAGGAGGTGACCCGCGTCGAGATCGACTGGGCGGACGGCAGGCACACGGACGCCGCGGTGGCCAACGGCTTCTTCATCGGGCGGGTGGCGGCCCGCCCGAAAGCGGACGGCAAGCACCTCGACACCCCCGCCGTGACCGTGACCGCGTACGACGAGACGGGCCAGGCCATCGGCCGGAAGGCGAAGGTCCTCTTCGCTCCTCTCGGCCCCGATTACAACAACGCGGGCTGAACCGGAACATGAATTGGGTGGATATCGCGGAGCCGGTCAGCATGGGGGCGCTGAAGCGCCTGGGGCAGCACCTCAGCTTCTGAGCCATCCACGCGTCTTGCCTTAAGGGCCGCTTCTCCAGGGAGCGGCCTTCAGCATGCCGGGAGGAACCCCGATCTGTCGGTCTCTCTCACTACGATCACCGCATGTTTGGCTTAGACGCGTTGGAGTCGATTCTCCTCGTCCTGCTGCTGGTGATCCTCGGGCTCGGAATCAGCCGATGGATGAGCCAACGCAAGGTATCGCGCATCTACGTCGGCTGGACCTCATAACTCCTGTGGATGTGCAGGTGCGGGCGCACGACCTGATCGAGGAGGGACGGTTTCATGACGCTGTGGACCTGATCCGCAAAGAGTCCCAGGTATCCGGGCCGACCGCATTGGAAGTCGCGAAGGTACTACGTGCCGGTGAGGTGCTGCCGGGCTTCCCGATGTTCGATGAGGATGACCTGCTCACCCGGGTCCGCAAGCTGATCGACGCCGGCCACCGGAAGCAGGCCGTCTTTCTTGTGCGAAGCACCGAGGACATGAGCCAGTCAGAAGCTGAGGCCTTCGTCGACTCGCTTTCAGGGGAGCCGAACGCCTGACGTCGGGGCATGTTGTCGCCCTAGCTGTACTTTGCAGCTGTACAACATCGAAAAGGCCACCTCCCAATCATAGGAAGTGACCTTCGAAGTGCAGTGGAGCCTAGGAGATTCGAGCGGGTTCACCTGCCTGTACCAGGCGTTCCTCGTTCCTGGCTGGCCGGACTGGCGCTACTTCTCGTAGTGATAGCGACAGGCGGCGATCAGGATGGTGTCGTCATCGACGCGATAGACGAGCCGGTGTTCTGAGGTGATGCGCCGGGACCAGTAGCCGGACCATTCGTATTTCAGCGGCTCTGGTTTGCCGATGCCTTCGTTCTCGTTTCGAGCTATGTCGGCGATCAGCTGGTTGATCCTTTTGAGGATGCGTCGATCTTCTCTCTGCCAGTAGCAGTAGTCTTCCCAGGCAAATTCGTCGAAGACGATCTTCACGAGGTGGTGTCCTCGTCGGCCAGTTCACGGACGGTGCCACCGCCGGCCTCCAGACGGGCGACCGCCGCTGACAGTCGTCTGCGGTTGACAGGAGAAGCCATGAGGTAGAGCGTCTCGCGCATCGATTCGTACTCGCGCTGAGACACCATGACAACGCCTTCCCCGCCGGGGCGGGTAATGAGGACTTCTTCCTGGTCGTCGATGACGGCGTCGAGAGTAGCAGCATAGTTAGCCCGGGATTCGGACATTGTCATCACCTTCATACTTCCAGTGTACATGATGATGTACATCGCGGAGCTGGCGGTGTACCCGTAGCCCAGCCCCGTCCCACTCCAAAGGGGAGGTGCTCATCGTTAGGTCCCGTCTGCCCGGGTAGATAGAGACGTGAAACCGTGCTTGCCGTTCACTGGGCTGCTCGGCGTCAGCCTGCTGGCGGCGTACATCATCGTCCTGATTGGCATCCGCCGTGAGGACAAGGAGCTGAACCTGCGGAGCCGCCCGGACGAAGCCTCGGCCGCTCTGGACGCGAAAGGCACTGAAGCGCTTGGGGCAGCACCTCGGCTCCAGACTGTTGGCGCCCCTTCAGACGGCTGGACGCACGTTGACCGGGTCCCGTCCGAACAGCTGTACAAGATCGAAAAGGCCACTACCCGATCATGGGAAGTGACCTTCGAAGTGCAGTGGAGCCTAGGAGATTCGAACTCCTGACTTCCTGCTTGCAAACGGGAGCCAGTCACCTCGTCAAGGGCTCGCAACCCTGGTCAAGCGATAGGTGGGTGACCGGTGAAGCATGCTGCCGTACGTCGACGTTGCTGTACCGGGCTGCTGCAAGGCAGCCCCTAAGCCGCTTCGGGAAGTGACCTCGCCCCCGCGTCAGGTCGCTCGCCTCGTTTATGGCATAACCGAATTGGATGCCACTTTGGTGCTACCTTGTAGCACCACATAGCAAGAAGCGGGCCAAGGCCATGGGGACAAGGCGGAGCCCCCTACTGGAGGAACGACCTTGGCTCCGTGGCCCTGCTCTGCTCGGCTTGTCGCGGGGCGATAGCGGAGAGAAGACCGGACTTCCACCTTAGTCCTCACGCAGACCTCGCTCCTGGAGTTGCGACCTTCCCCGGAGCCGGAGTGCCTCCGACAAAGCCGTGGTGGCTTAAGGTGTCCCATTCTTGGGCCTTGCCTTGGACCGTAGCGCCTTCCAGGCGTCAAGTACTTCGCCGACCTTGATCAGAATGTCGCGAACCTGAGACAAAAGCAGAGTGATTGAACCTGCACCGGCGATGACCATGAGCGTAAGAGTTTCCCAACTCATTGAGACGCTCCTGTCCCCCTGGTGGGAGGAAGCACCTTATCGAGCCAAGCAGGATCTGCTCCAACTTCTATGAAATCATCCCGATCGGCACCGGCGTGCCCTGGCCCAAGTGTGCGAAATCTAAGTTGTAGTCTCCCATATTTATCCAGGTCGGGGTGGGAGAGGTAGTAGTAGCAGGCTTTAATAGCGTATTTGGATTCTTCCCACGGAAGATTGCATTGACAGGTGTAGTCTTCTATTTGGAGACCAAGACCCCATATCTCGTCTGTCAAACTGTTGAGTATGGGGGCGTAGTTGTTTCCTACCTGGAAGCAAGCGTCCAGCTCAAAGACCCAGTCGTCGCCCGAAATCCATGAACTAGTGGAATAGGCAGTGCTGAGGTTGTGAAACAGTGCAACTCTCCGAAGGAGTCCAGATCCTAGCCAGGCTATTCTCTCGTTGTGCCCTGTGACGCGCGGATAGGCTAGCTCGTCTTTCCTCTCGTAATCCGATTGGTTGGGGAGATCCCAGAGCGGTATCAGGTCGGCTTGAATACACGACTCATGATGTTGATCGATTACACGACGCCAATCGGTTGGGCATGCCCCACGGAGTATTACTTGGCCGCCGCGCCCAGCTAGCGTTAAGTAGAGGTCGTTCCCTCGTACGTATTTCACGCGCAGATTTAGTGCGCCGTTGACTTGAATTCCGAGTTCGGCACAGGGCAGCAGGAGCTGAAGAGCGTGTTCGTTCATCTCGAAACGCTTTCCAGCCAGGGTTGTATGCGTGTCCAGAGTGAGGATCAGCTCTCGCGAGTCGATGCGTACGCTAGCGATCCCTAGAGGGTGGGCCCAATACTGGCGGCCCACGCCTAGATGCATCATCACCTTCGACTCAAGTTGAGCCTGTGTGCCGATTGCAGAAGGTAGTAGAGAATGATGCTTAAGGAGTTGCTCGCGCGCGTAACATGCGGGCTCGCCTGTGAAAAGGCGTCGAGTACGGACCCTGTTTGCGATTCGTCCCTTAGCAGGCATTGCACGACCGTTCCCAAGCACTTCCGCCCCTCAGCGCTCGACAACTAATCAGTGCGCCTGCTTGGCGCGTTCGAAGGTCGATTGAAAGGTGGAGCGAGGGCTTCTTTATCCGTGGCGACACCCAAGTTGGGGCGGAGGTGTCGGACAGGCCGCCTTCCGGCCGGATCCCAGTGTGCGACGGCTACGGGTGGGAGCGCAAGTCGGGCAGCCTCGGGCGTGTAGGGGGCACCCGCCATGACTGCCGTCCGGCCGATTCCAGGCCCGCGATCCCGGCCCGGATGGTGTGGATCGTCCTGCTCCAGAGACCTTCGCGACCAAGACCGACGCGGAGGTCTGGCTTACAAGATCGAGGCGCACGACGATCAATGCCTTGAGCAGTAGAAGCGACTGCCCCTGCCCAGTCGTGCAAGCACCCGCCAACCCTTGAACCGCTACCGTGTCCACGTGATCGTCGAGCAGCAGGTCTACTTCATGATCCAGTCCGCCGAACTGGATCCTGGGCAGATCACCCAATACGTGGGCGTCGAGCCGACTCGATCTGAGGCGAAGGAGTCACGACGCAGCAGGAAGAGTGGGCGCCTGATACCGCCACGACACGGATGGATGCTCGACTCCGGCCTTGCGGACGCCACCTCACTCAATGAGCAGGTGGAAGCCGTGATGAATCAGTTGGCCGGCGCCTGGGATCGAATCGGAGAGCTGACCGCTGGTGGCGCAGCGGCCACGTTGGTCATGCTTCGGTCGTTCGAACCGGGAGAGGGCTTCAGCCCGCGAGGGCTCGTTCTTGACGAAGAAGCCATCAGTTTTCTTCACAGAGCTGGAGCCGATCTATGGATCGACGAGTACGACTTATCGTAGGGCTGGCGATGGAGACGCTCGCACGGTAAAGGGCGAGGCCTTAGGCTCTCATCCGCCCGGAAGAGGCGAGGGATGCCTACGGTGAAGCGCGTCCGCAGCGTGAACGCGCTTGGACCCGCTTCCTGGACTCCGGACGCCGGGGCAGTCCGCCGCGTTCGACCGCATCGCCACGCTGGCGGCGCAGGCAAGCCAGGGGTGCACGAACTGAGCGCTGAACTCATCGCTGACCCACCGTCTGTACGGCGATCAGCCGCGTTGTCCGGTGGGCCGGGGCTGAGGAACGAAGCCCTGGACCTTCGATCGCCCCCAGCCACGTACAGCGGCCAGCCACACTCGTCCAGAACATCCGCCTGGCCCAGCAGCACCTACCGGCCCAAGGCGACAATGCCACCCGCGCCTCGCTCCTGGCCCGCGAAGCCGAAGAACTAGCCAACCTCGGCGACCGCCGGCACGGACACCCCGTCACATGATCAGTGGCGGGGTGTTTTCGCTGGTGGAGCCTAGGAGATTCGAACTCCTGACTTCCTGCTTGCAAAGCAGGCGCTCTGCCAACTGAGCTAAGGCCCCTTACGACGAAGATAGCTTACCGGGCCGAGGAAGCCACCTGCGTCGTGCCGAGGTCATCGCTCAGCACCAACCCCGGGAAGTCCTGGATGGAGTCGAGGATGTGGGTGGCGCCGCCCTTGAGGAGGCGTTCGCGGCTGTGGACGCCGGTCATCACGCCGGCGACGATCGAGGCGCCGGCGCGCGTGCCGCAGAGCATGTCGCTCTCCGAGTCGCCCAACACCGCGACCTGGCGTACGTCGTCGACGCCCAGCCGGAGCACCGCGTGCAGGACCATGTCGGGCCAGGGGCGGCCGCGGCCGCCGGCGTCTTCCGGGGAGATGGCGAGGTCGATCTTGTCGTGCCAGCCCAGGATGCCGAGGATGCGGCCGAGCGTGGTGCGGCTGAAGCCGGTGATGAGGGCGAGCTTGATGCCGTTGCCGCGGAGCTTGTCGAGGACCTCGAGGACCCCGGGCATGGGTTCGAGACCCGCCCGCTCGATCGCGCCCTCGTAGGAACGTTCGAACGTCAGGTTCGCTGCCTGGGCCTGCGCCTCGTTGCCGGGGAAGATGCCGCGGAACACGTCGATCTTCGGGCAGCCCCGGGACCGGTGTACGTGAACCATGGCTCGCGCGTACGCACCGGTCCCGGGCACTATGCCCTGAGTCGCGATCGCCTCTGCGAAGGCGCGCTCGACCATGGCGATGTCACCGACTGTGGTGCCTGCCAGGTCCAGGCACACCAGCTTGATGGGGACGATGTCACTCATCGCCTCGCCGGTCGGTTAGTTCTCGCTGCCGGTCGCCTCGGTCCAGAGATCGAGCTCTGCGCGGTCGGCCTGCACCTTACGCCAGATCAGCAACCCCCCAAGGGCGATCAGCGCCAGAACGAGCAGCTTCTTCACGGTGTGACCCCACTTCTTCGACGGCCTCACCTGCCGGGGTGAGACCCAACGGTTGACAAGCAGCCTAGCAAGCTATGGCTGCGGTCCCTGTGTTGTGCACGGACCAGATGGGTGGATTGTGCGAAGGACGGGCGTTCAATCCCTGGTGGGACCGCTATACCCGCCCTCCTGTGTACGGCATGTCCGCCGAGGGCGTAGCCGGGGACGGCGACCGGGGGCGCTGGGGCGTCACTCCATACGTCCCGTCTGTCGTCGTCATCCCTGTTCATCCCCCGGAGTCATCCCTGTTCGTCCCCCCAAACGGGCAACAGCTCGATCATGCCAAATCGGCGGCCCAGGTGCGCAGCCCGGCTAAGGATTGACATACCCCCCAGGGGTACATTACGTTCGGCCAAGACGCACCGGTACGTCCCAAAAGCCCTCTCGGGCATACCCTAGGGGGGTACGGTGTTAGACTGGAAAAGAGCACAATGCGCTACGAAGGAGACCAGGCCATGAGCACCGCCACCTACACCGTCAACGGCATGACCTGCGGCCACTGCGTGAGCTCCGTCAAGGAGGAGGTCAGTGAGGTCGCGGGCGTGACCGGCGTCGAGGTCGAGCTGGCCACGGGCCTGCTGACGGTCACCAGTGACGAGCCCGTCGGGCGTGACCTGATCGCCTCCGCCGTGAAGGACGCCGGCTACGAGCTGGTGGATCGCTCATGAACACCGTAGCCAAGCTGGGCTCGTACGCGCTGGGGCTGGCCGTCGTCTTCGGCGGCGCCCTGGGCGCGGGCAAGCTGACGACCCCCGACCCCACGTCGGCCGCCGCAAGAACGGCCGACGCCCAAGAAAGCGCGGGCCAAAGCCGGACGACCGGCGAGAGCGCCGGCCATGGGCACGCGTCCGACAAGACCACCGGGCCTGAGCAGTCAAACCAAGAGCAGCCGGCCCAAGAGCAGGACCACACCGACGACCACACCACCCCCCAGCAGCAGACGGCCACCGATACCCCCGGGGGGCTCCAAGTGTCGCAGGACGGCTACACCCTCAACCTCATCGACTCCGTCTCCACCAAGTCCGCCGAGGACTTCGAGTTCACGGTCATCGGCCCCGACGGCTCCCCCGTCAAGGACTACGAGGTGGAGCACGACAAGAAGCTGCACTTCATCGTCGCCTCCCGCGACCTGACGAGCTTCCAGCACCTCCACCCCGAGCTGTCCCCCGACGGCACCTGGTCGGTACGCCTCAAGGCCCCGAAGCCGGGCCCGTACCGCGCGTTCGCCGACTTCGTCCCCACGGGCGGTGAGAAGCTGACGCTGGGCGCGGACCTGATGGCCGGCGGCGACTACCGCCCCGACCCCCTGCCTGAGGTGAGCCGTACGGCGAAGGTCGACGGCTACACGGTCAACCTGGACGGCGATCTGGCGCCGGGCAAGACGACCAAGCTCACGCTGACGGTCAGCAAGGACGGCAAGCCGGTCGACGACCTGGAGCCCTACCTGGGCGCGTACGGTCATCTAGTGGCGCTGCGCGCGCACGACCTCGCCTACCTTCACGTGCACCCGGAGGAGAGCGACACGGCGGGCCCCGGCATCACGTTCTACGCCGAAGCTCCCAGCCGGGGCGACTACCGTCTGTTCCTGGACTTCAAGCACAAGGGCGAGGTCCGTACGGCGAGCTTCACGGCACAGGCCGACCCCGACGCACACGCGGACGACCACACGCACTGACGGACGCGAGGAAGGAGAGGTGATGATGATGTCTTCCCTCACCGAGGACAAGGCCGTCGAGCTCACGATCGGTGGCATGACGTGCGCGTCCTGCGCCAACCGCATCGAGCGCAAGCTCAACAAGCTGGACGGCGTGACGGCGACGGTCAACTACGCGACGGAGAAGGCGAAGGTCACCTTTCCCACCGGCGTGGACCCGCAGCTGCTGATCGCCGAGGTGGAGAAGGCGGGCTACACGGCCGAGCTGCCGCCCCCGCCCACCCCGGCGCAGGAGGAGAAGCCAGGGAAGAAGGAGCGCGACCCGCTCCGCGACCGGCTGGTCACCGCGATCGTGCTCTCGGTCCCGGTGGTCGCGATGGCGATGATCCCGGCGCTGCAGTTCCAGTACTGGCAGTGGTTGTCACTGACGCTGGCGGCGCCGGTGGTGGTGTACGCGGGCTGGCCGTTCCACAAGGCCGCCTGGACGAACCTGCGCCACGGCGCGGCCACCATGGACACGCTGGTCTCGCTCGGCACGCTGGCGGCGCTGGGCTGGTCGGTGTGGGCGCTGTTCTTCGGCACGGCGGGCGTGCCCGGCATGACGCACCCGTTCGAGCTGACGATCGGCCGTACGGACGGCTCCGGCAACATCTACCTGGAGACGGCGGCGGCGGTGACCGCGTTCATCCTGGCCGGCCGCTTCTTCGAGGCGCGCTCGAAGCGGCGGGCGGGCGCCGCGCTGCGGGCGCTGATGGAGCTGGGCGCCAAGGACGTCGAGCTGGTGGACGGGCGTCGCGTGCCGGTCGAGCAGCTGACGGCCGGCGACAGGTTCGTGGTCAGGCCGGGGGAGAAGATCGCGACCGACGGCGTGGTCGAGGAGGGCACCTCGGCGGTGGACGCCTCGATGCTGACGGGCGAGTCGGTGCCGGTCGAGGTCAGGCCGGGCGACCCGGTGACGGGGGCGACGGTCAACGCGGGCGGCCGCCTGGTCGTCAGGGCCACGCGGGTGGGCGCGGACACGCAGCTCGCGCAGATGGCCAAGCTGGTGGAGGAGGCGCAGACCGGCAAGGCGCAGGTGCAGCGGCTGGCCGACCGCATCTCCGGCGTCTTCGTCCCGGTGGTGATCGCGCTCGCGGTCGGCACGCTCGGCTACTGGCTGGGCACGGGTGAGGGCGCGGCGGCGGCGTTCACGGCGGCGGTGGCGGTGCTGATCATCGCCTGCCCCTGCGCGCTGGGGCTGGCCACGCCGACGGCTTTGCTGGTCGGTACGGGCCGCGGCGCCCAGCTGGGCATCCTGATCAAGGGTCCCGAGGTGCTGGAGTCGACGCGCAGGATCGACACGATCGTCCTCGACAAGACCGGCACGGTCACCGAGGGCAAGATGACGCTGACCGCGGTCCACCTGGCCGAGGGCGAGACCCGTGACGAGGTCCTGCGGCTGGCGGGAGCGCTGGAGCACGCCTCCGAGCACCCGATCGCGCGGGCCATCGCCCGCGAGGCCGCCTCCACGGCGACCGTCGAGGACTTCACGAACGTCGAGGGCCTCGGCGTCCAGGGCGTCGTGGACGGGCACGCCGTGCTGGTGGGCCGGCCGCGGCTGCTGGAGGAGTGGTCGCAGCACCTGCCGGAGAGCCTGGTCGAGGCCATGGAGGACGAGCAGGCCAAGGGCCGTACGGCGGTGGCGGTCGGCTGGGACGGCAAGGCCCGCGCGGTGCTGGTCGTGGCCGACGTGATCAAGCCGACGAGCAAGGAGGCCATCGCCCAGCTCAAGGCGCTGGGGCTGACCCCGGTGCTGCTGACCGGCGACAACGAGGCCGTGGCGCGCACGGTGGCGGCCGAGGTGGGCATCGACGAGGTGATCGCCGGCGTGTTGCCCGCGGGCAAGGTGGACGTGGTCAAGCGGCTGCAGTCCGAGGGCAAGGTCGTGGCGATGGCGGGCGACGGCGTCAACGACGCCGCCGCGCTGGCCCAGGCCGACCTGGGGCTGGCCATGGGCACGGGCACGGACGCCGCGATCGAGGCCGGTGACCTGACGCTCGTACGCGGGGACCTGCGGGTCGCGCCCGACGCCATCAGGCTGGCCCGGCGGACGCTAGCGACGATCAAGGGCAACCTGTTCTGGGCCTTCGCCTACAACGTGGCCGCCCTGCCGCTGGCCGCGCTGGGCCTGCTCAACCCGATGATCGCGGGTGCGGCCATGGCGTTCTCCAGCGTCTTCGTGGTCAGCAACAGCCTGCGGCTGCGCCGCTTCTCGTGACAGCGACCATCTGACGGCCGGCGCCATCGCGGCGCCGGCCGTCACGAATGCGGCGCCGACCAGCAGCCAGCCGAGGGTGCCGCCGCCGATCACCAGCGTGGTGAGCACGACGGGCCCGAGCATGCGGGCCACGGCCACGCCGGTGCCGAAGAACGCCTGGTACTGACCCTGCCGGTCGTCGGGGGCGAGCCCGAAGCCGATCTCCCAGGAGCCGGCCGCCAGCCACAGCTCGGCGACGAGCTGCAGGACGGCCGCCACCAGCAGGAACGCCCACCACGACGGGCTGAGCGCGAACACCGCGCAGGCCGCGAACATCGTCAGCCCCGCCCGCCGCACCGCCCCTGACGCGTCGCGCAGCCCCTTGACCCGGCGGGCCACCCGCACCTGGCAGAGCAGCACGCCGCCGGTGTTGACCAGCAGCAGGACCGAGACGACCCAGGTGGGTGCGTCGGTACGGGCGGCGATCCACAGCGGCACGACCACGCTGAGCAGCGGCATGTAGAAGAGCATCACGGCGTTGATCAGCGTGACGAGCGCGTAGGGCCGGTCTCTGAGCACGGCCAGGCGGGGGCCGGCCGGGGCGGGCGCAGGGCGTACGGACGGCAGGCGGAGCAGCAGGGCGGCGGCGAGCAGGAAGCTCACGGCGTCGAGCCCGAGCACCACGAGATTGCCCTCGCGGGTGCCGGTGTGCAGCGCGAGGCCGCCGATGGCGGCGCCGAGCGCCAGGCCGCCGTTGAGCGTGGCCTGGAGGGTGGCGCGGACGACGGTCCGTTCGGCGGGCGGGATCAGGGCCGCGAGCAGCGCCTGGCGGGCCGCCGACAGCCCGGTCTGCGCGGTGCCGTACAGGCAGGCGGCCAGCACGAACAGCGGGAACGTGCGTACGAGCAGGAACGACGCGACGGCCACGGCGGTCGCGAAGGCGAGCAGCACGGCGACGCCGCGCGGGCCGCGCCGGTCGGCCAGGTGTCCGAGCGGTACGCCGGCCACCATGCCGACCGCCCAGCCGAGGGTCAGGCCGAGGCCGATCTCGGTGGCCGAGAGCCCGACGACAGTGGAGAAGTAGAACGCCGAGGTGACGAGGTAGACGCCGTCACCGATGGAGTTCGCCAGCTGCGCATGTGCCAGGATCCGCCGAAATTTCATGATGTACGCCCCTCTGACCGATGCCTCCATCTTCGATCCCGACTTGTCCCGAGATAAGCTCCAATTTCCGGCAATCTGATGGGGCCAAATTGGACGTGCACATCAGCCTCGACGGCCGCCGTGACCTGGCCGCACAGGTCTACCGGCAACTCCTCGACGCCATACTCGACGGCCGGCTCCGATCCGGCGAACGCCTCCCCCCGACCAGGGAGCTGGCCAGACGCCTGGAGATCTCCAGGAACACCGTCGCCCTCGCCTACGACCGGCTGGTCGCGGACGGGTTCCTGGTGGGCAGGGCGGGCGCGGGCACGTTCGTGTCGGCGGAGCCGGTCAGGGGGCGGGCCGCGCCCAAGGGCGTCGTCCGTCCGCGTACGGTCTGGCAGGACCTGCCGCTCCCCCCGGCCCCGTCCCCCGCCGCCCGCTATGACTTCCGGGTCGGCGTCCCCGACGCCCGCCTGTTCCCCATGGAGACCTGGCGCCGCCTGGTGGCCCGCGAGCTGCGGGTGAGTGCCGCCGGCTACGCCGACCCGGCGGGGCACGAGCCGCTGCGCGCGGCCGTCTCCCGGCACATCGGCCTCAGCCGCAGCGTCCACGCGGGCCCCGAGGACGTGCTCGTCACGAACGGCGCCCAGCAGGCACTCGACCTCATCGGCCGGGTCCTCGTCGAGCCGGGCACGGTCGTGGCCGTCGAGGAGCCCGGCTACCCGCCGGCCCGCCTGCTGTTCCGCACGCTCGGAGCCAGGGTGGCCGGCATCCCCGTGGACGGCGAGGGCATCGACGTCACCGCCCTGCCGCACCAGGCCCGCATCGTCTACGTCACCCCTTCGCACCAGTTCCCGCTCGGCACCCCCATGTCGCTGGCCCGCCGCGCCGCCCTGCTGGCCTGGGCGGAACGCCGCCGCGCGATGATCATCGAGGACGACTACGACAGCGAGTTCCGCTTCGGCGACCGCCCGCTCGAACCCCTCCAGAGCCTCGACAGGGCCGGCCGGGTCATCTACGTGGGCTCGTTCTCCAAGACCCTGCTGCCCATGCTCAGGCTCGGTTTCCTGGTCGCGCCCGCCTCGCTCGCGCCGGCGCTGCGCGCGGCCCGGCAGCTCACGGACTGGCACGGCGCGCTGCCCACGCAGGCCGCGCTGGCCCGCTTCATCGACGAGGGCCTGCTGTCGCGGCACATCAGGAAGGCCACCCGCGAGTACGCCGCCAGGCACGCCATGATCGCCGAGGCCCTCGATGCGGACGAGCGGCTGCTGCCCGTGCCGTCCACCGCGGGGCTGCACCTGTGCGCCCGCCTGGCCCCCGGCGTGACCGTCGAGGACGGGGACGGGCTGGCGGTGGAGCCGCTGGAGGCGTACTGCGGGGAGCGTCCCGCGCAGCGCGGCCTGGTGCTCGGCTACGGCGCGATCAGGACCGACGCCGTGGCCGCCGGCCTGCGGCTGCTCAGGTCACGGATGTCGGCGGGTCCAGCGGCGGTGGCGCTCCCCTGACATCTCCGGGTCGTCGGGCGGCGCGGGCTGCTGCACGATCACCACCGTCGTCCGCGCGTGACGGGCGCAGTACATGCTGGTCGAGGGCAGGAAGATGCGGCTGAGCAGGCCCCGCCGCCCCCGCCCGAGCACCAGCAGGTCACCCTCGCGGGCCAGGTCGACGAGATGGTAGCCGGGGTCGCCGACCCGTCCGACCGTCGCGATCGTGAGATCGTCCGGTACGCCGCCCGCCACGTCCTCGAACACAGCCGTGATCACCTCGGAGCAGCGCGCCTCCTCACCCTGACGCACCGCGTGCTGCACGGGCAGCGCCTCGGGGAAGGGATGGACGGGCGCGCGGCTGACATGCACGGCCACCAGAGCCATCCGGTGCAGCCTGGCCGCCCCGATGGCCCAGGCCAGAGCCCAACGCGCGGCCGGGGACTCGTCGACTCCCACGATCAGCCGCGCACCGCCGGGCAGTTCCTGTTCCACGGTGCCTCCTGTCGAAGTACGACCATAGTGCGCCTACCCACTGGTTACCGGGAGGTGGCACTTTGAGAACTCTGGAGTCCCCGGTGAAAGCGGGCGTAGCATGCGGAGGTGGAACGAGGGTGGGTACACCCGCGCCCCGCGCTCGACCAGCGGCTCGACGGGGCTCTCACACACCGGCTGACCGCGCTCGTCGCGACCGCGGGCTACGGCAAGTCCACCGCGCTGGCGGGCTGGAGCCAGGCCGTGGGCGCCGTGCTGCACCGGCTCGGTCCGGCCGACCGCGAGCTGCCCGCCCTGGCGGGAGCCGTCGCCGCCGAGGTGTCGCGGCGCGTTCCCGAGCTGCCCGCCGACCTCGTGACCGCGGCGGGCGCGCCGCTCGGTCCAGGAGCGGACGAGACGTCGAGGGCCGCCGCGCTGGCGGGCGCGCTGGCCGAGGCGCTGGCCGGACGGCTGCGGCGAGGGCTGGTCGTGGTGTTCGACGGGGTGGAGGCGATCACGGGTGCGCCCGGCCCCGTACGGTACGTCGAGACGCTCGTCAGGGCCGCGCCCCGGCACCTGCACCTGGTGATGGCCGCGCGGGCGCCGCTGCCGTTCCCCACCGCGCGGCTGCGGCAGGACCACGAGGTGCTCGACCTCGACGCGAGAGACCTGGCACTGACCCCGGAGGAGACCGAGGCGTGGGCGCGGGCCGTGCTGGGGGAGCCCGGCGGGGAGATCGCCGCCGAACTGCACCGCACCTGCGGCGGCTGGCCGGCCGCCGTGCGGGCCGCGCTCGACGCGCTGACCAGGACCGACGGCTCCGCCTGGCGCTCCACGGTGGCGGGGCTAGCCGCCAACTCCGCCACGCTCGAACGGCTCACGCTGGCGGCGTACCAGGACCTGCCCGCGGCCATGCGCGAGCTGCTGCGGGCCGCGACCGTGCTGCCGATGCTGACCGACGGCCTGGCTGCGACGCTCGGCGCCCCGCCCGACACGCTGGGCACGCTGGCCGGGCGCGGCCTGTTCCTGGAGTCCGCCCAGGACGGCCACCGGCTCACCTCGACCGGCGGCCACGTGCTGGCCAAGCACGCCCCGCTCGACCGGCACGAGGCCCACGACGTGGCCGCCGTGGCCGCCCGCTGGTACGTCGAGCACGACCGTCCCGAGCTGGCCCTGCGCGCCGCCGTCGCGACCGGGCACGCCGAACTGGCCGCCGCGCTGCTCGACGCGCACGGGCCGCGGCTGGCCGAGCGCGGTGACGTACCGGCCGCACTTGAGCTGCTGCCCGAGTCGGCGCGCGACGCTCCCCCGATGCTCAAGCTGGCCGGCGTCGCCGAGCAGAACCGCGGCCACTGGACGCGCGCCCGCGAGCTGCTCGCGCGGGCCGCCGCGAGCCCCGCGTTCGACGCGCACGTGGCCAGGCGGCTGGCCTTCATCGACCACATGCGCGGCGCGCTCGACCCCGCACTCGCCATGTACGAGCGCGGCCACGCCCACGGCCGCCCGCCCGCCGACGCCGCCATGTGCGCCGCCTCCATGGCGTCGGTGCACTGGCTGAAGGGCGACCGCGCGGCCTGCGCCGAGCTCGCGGACAAGGCACTCGAACAGGCCAGGAGCGCCGGCGACGCGGCCGCGCTGGCGATGGCCAACACGGTGCTGGCCATGCTCGCCGCGCTCGACGGCGACCGCCGCGCCAACGACGCCTATTACCTGCGGGCGCTGGCCTACGCCGAGCGGGCCGGCGACGCCGGCGACATGGTGCAGCTCATCCGCATCCACGCCAACCGGGCCTCCCGTCACCTGGACGAGGCGGCGTACGCGGAGGCGCTGGCCGAGACGGAGATCGCCGGCCGGCTGTCGGACCTGGTGGCCTTCGCCCCCTTCGCGGCCCTGAACGTCTCCAACCGCGCCAAGGCCCTCATCGGCCTCGGCCGCCTTGAGGAGGCCGCGACCGAGGCCGCCGACGCGGTCGCCCGCTGGGAGTCGATGGGCTCGACGCTGACCGGCGCCGGCCTGACCAGGCTCGCCGCCGTGCACGCGCTGCGCGGCGACAGGGCCGCGGCGATCGCGCTCTACCGGCGGGTCATCGCGGACTCCGAGCCGTCGGGCGAGGTGCAGGCGCTCTCGCAGGCGCTCAACGGCCTGGCCGAGCTGCTCGCCGACGACGACCCCGACGAGGCCCGCCGGGTGGCCGCGCGGGCGCTGGAACACGCGGGCGGCATCGCGGGCGTGCCCGCGCGGATCGCCGCCGCCCGGGTGGCGTTGTCCGGCGGGCGGCGTGAGGAGGCCAGGGCGCTGCTCGACGCGACCGAGCCGATCGCCGTCGAGCGCCGCGACCACGCCGCGCACGCCGCGATCGCCGAGCTGCGCGCCGAGCTGGACGCCGACCTCGCGCAGGCCGAGGCGGCGGTGCTGCGCTGGTCGGCGCTCGGCGACCCCGTCGGCCTGGCCAGGGCCGAGCTGGTCAGGGCCGCCCTCGCCGACCCCGCGACCGGGGCGGAGGTGGCCGTCGCGGTACGCGAGCGCATGCACGCCATCGGCTGCCGGGCACTCGACGACCGCATCGACGCGCTGGTCACCCGCGCCGCTCCCCCGCGCGCCGCCAAGGTCGTCATCGAGACGATGGGAACGTTCCGCGTGCTGCGCGGGGCGGCGCCGATCCCGCGTACGGCGTGGCAGTCGCGCAAGGCGCGTGACCTGCTGAAGATCCTGGTCTGCCGCCGGGGGAGCGGCATCAGCAGGGAGCGGCTGGTCGAGATCCTGTGGCCCGGGCAGGAGGGCGAGGCGGTCGGGCTGCGGCGGCTGAACGTCATGGTGTCCACGCTGCGTTCTGTGCTCGATCCGGGGCGGGAGTGGCCGCCCGATGAGATCGTGGTCTCGGACGAGGGCGCGTTGCGGCTGGAGCTGGCCCACGTCGACGTCGATGTCGAGAAATTTCTGGATCTGGTGGGGGAGGCTGTGCGGCTCGACCAGGCCGGACGTACGAGCGAGGCCCTCGAACGCTGGGCGGCGGCCGAGACCGCGTACGGCGGGGACTTCTGCGAGGAGGACCCCTACGCCGACTGGGCCGTCGGGCTGCGCGAGCAGGCGCGGCTCGCGTACGTGCAGGCCGCCGCCAGGCTGGCCGAGGCGCGCACCGCCGAGCACCGCCACGACGAGGCCGCCCGCTACTGGCTGCGGCTGCTCGAACGCGACCGTTACGACGAGCGCGCCCACCTGGGTTTGGTCCGCGTCCTCGACCGGGCGGGGCGCCGCGGCGACGCCCGCCGGCGCTACCGCCTCTACGCCGAGCTGATGCGCGAGCTGGAGGTCGAGCCCGCGCCGTACCCGGCCTGACGACCTGAACCAGACCTGAACCTGGCGGCGAGATCGTGCTCGCATGAGAACGGTCATCGTCCGGCTGGTCGAGCCGGAGCAGTCCGGCGGCCAGCTCCGCGGGCTGCTCGAAGAGGTGGGCGGCGAGCCGGTGCCGTTCAGCGGCGCGGACGCGGTCATCGAGCTGCTGATGGGCGCCGCCGGGCTGACCCGCGATCCGGCCTGAACCTGCCGCGAACCTCGCTCATCACCATCAGTGGTGAGAGGAGGCACGATGAGCGAGCAGGGGAGCGGATGGCCGTTCGTCGGGCGAGGGGGATCACTGAGGGCCGTACGCGACGCGCTGCGGTCCGGCACGGGGATGATGATCGCCGGCTCGGCCGGGGTCGGCAAGAGCAGGCTGGCCGCACAGGCACTGCACGGACTGCGGGGCTACGGGGTCGTGCGCGCGCAGGGCACGGAGACCGCGTCGATGATCCCGTTCGGGGCGTTCGCGCACGTTCTGACCGGGCCGCCGCGCGGCGGCGAGAACCTGCTGCGCTGGGCCGCCCGCCACCTGCGCGACCAGGCAGGACGCGGCGGGCTGCTGGTCAGCGTGGACGACGCGCACCGGCTCGACCCGGCGTCTGCGGCGCTGGTGCACTACCTGGCCGGCCGCGGCCAGGCGAGGCTGCTGGTGACCGTCAGGTCAGGGGAGCCGCAGCCCGATCCGGTGACCGCGCTGTGGAAGGACGAGCTGCTCGAACGCATCGAGCTGCCGCCGCTGACGCCGGCCGAGGTCGGGCAGGTGCTCGCCGGGGCTTTGGGCGGCGCGTTGGCGCCGGCGACCGTACGCAGGCTGGCCCGCGTCAGCGAGGGCAACGTGCTCTACCTGCGCGAGCTGGTGCACGCCGGGCGTACGTCCGGCTGCCTGACCGAGCAGGACGGCGAGTGGCGCTGGCACGGCGAGCTGTCCATGACGCCGCGCCTGCGCGAGCTGGTCGGCGACCGCATCGGCCACCTCGACCAGGACGAGCGCGAGGTCCTGGAACTGGTCGCGTTCGGCGAGCCGCTGGGCCTCGACCTGCTGGCCGGGCTGACCTCGTCAGGCGCGGTCGAACGCGTCGAGGCCCGCGGCCTCATCGTCACCGTGGACGAGGGCAGGCGCGAACAGCTGCGGCTCGGCCACCCGCTCTACGGCGAGGTGGTCCGCGGCGACTGCGGCACGCTGCGGGCCAGGCGCCGGCTGCGCACGCTGGCCGAGGCGCTGGAGGCCACCGGGCTGCGGCGGCGCGAGGACGAGCTGCGCGCCGCCGTCTGGCGCCTCGACAGCGGCTCGGTCACCGGCCCCGGCATGCTCATCTCCGCCGCCCGGCTGGCCTGGGGCCGGCAGGACCCGCGCCTCGCCGAACGCCTGGCCAGGGCCGCCATCGAGGCGGGCGCCGGGGTGGCGGCGGTGGCCGTGCTCGGCGAGGTGCTCATGGTGCTGGGCGAGGCCGGGTCCGCCGTCACCGCCTTACGGCGGGCCGCCCGCGACGCCGTCACCGAGAGCGAGCGCGCCCAGCACGCCCACAGCCTCGGCTTGAACCTGGCATGGGCGGGCGCGGACGCCGAGGCGTGTCACGTGCTCGACGTCGCCGCCGCCACTCTGACCGACCCCCGGTGGCGGCAGGAGGCCCACGTCTATCGGGCCGTGGCCGACTGCTTCGCCGGGCGGCTCAGCGCCGCTTCCCGGGCGCTCGATCTGGCCAGGTCGTGCCGGTCCGGCACCGTACGCGGGCGCGTGCACGAGGTCGCGCTGGAGGCGTGGATCCACGCGTACGCCGGGCGCGGCGAGCAGGCTCTGGTCGTGGCCGGGCCCGCCATGGACACCCTCGACGAGTGGCGGGACGAGGCGCCGCACGCGCTGCCCACTCTCCTGGACGCGCTCTGCGCCGCCCAGACGTTCACCGGGCGCCCGGCGGAGCTCGACCGCGTCGCATCGGGCGGCATGGAGCTGCCCGCGGCCGAGCTGTCGATGACCGGGTTCGGCGCGTACCGGGCCATGGCCGCCCGGCTGCGCGGCGACGCCGCCGAGGCGCTGCGGCACTGCCGCGAGGACATCGGGCGGCTGCCCGCGCGCGAGCCCTACCTGGGGCGCTGCCTCGCCGAGCAGGCACACGCACTGGCCCTGCTCGGGCGGCTCGACGAGGCCGAACACTCACTCGCCGAAGCGCAGCGCCTGACCGCCCGCTGGGCCTTCACCCGCCAGCACGCCCTGCACGCCGCCGTGTGGGTGGCGGCGGCCGGCGGCGACGTGGCGGAGGCCGTACGCCGCTGCGAGGTGGCGGCCGAGCACGCGGAACGCCACGAACTGTACGGCCACCTCCTCTTCGCCCACCACGACCTCCTCCGCCTCGGCTCGGGACTGGCCGGCTCGGGGCTGGCCGGCTCGGGGCTGGCCGGCTCGCTCGCAAGCCCCGGGCCGGGCTCGGCCGACGAGCCTGCGAGTCCTCGGGCGGGGCGGTTCGGTGAGGTCGAGGGGGCGTTGGCGGTGTTGTTCGCGCGGCACGCCCGTGCTCAGGGCGATCCGGACGCGTTGCGCGCGGTCGCGGGTGAGTTCGAGCGGCGCGGCATGCTCCTGTACGCCGCGGAGGCCACCGCGCAGGAGGCCGCCGCCTACCGCGAGTCCGGGCGCGGAACCCTGGCGAGGGGCGCGCAGACCAGGGCGTGCGCGCTGGCCCGCCGCTGCACCGGGGTCTCCACACCGGCGCTGGTACGGCTCGCCACCCCGGAGCTCACGCCCCGGCAGCGCGAGATCGTCCAGCTGGCGGCGGCCGGGCTGACCAACCGTCAGATCGCCGACCGCCTCACCCTGTCCACCCGTACGGCGGCGAACCACCTGCAGGCGGCCTACGACAAGCTCGGCGTCAACGACCGCACCGAGGCAGGCCGCCTCCTGACCGCCCTTTAGATGAGCTTGAGGAGGGTCTCGTACAAGGTGTCCCGCTCGCGCTCCGACAACGTACGGTAAGCCTGGCCGGCGCGCCGGTTCGTGTCCGCCTCGATGCCGGCGCGCAGCGGGCCGTCCACCAGCCCGACGATCTCAGCGGCCGACAGCCCGGCCGCCCGCCAGGCCGCGGCATGCGCATCAGCACGGTGATACCGCAGCACCGCCAGCCGGTTGAACACCAGCAACCCCGGCGACGCCCCCTCCGGCTCGTACGGCGGTGACACAAGCTCGAAGGCACCGCCTGGCAGCCGTTCCGCCGCATCGACCGCCCGCCCCACCAGCTCGGCCGCCTCCCCCAGGTCACTGCCCGCCCAGACACGCTCGACAGCGGCGGCATGCACCTCGTACAGGCTGTGGATGAAGTCCCGCCCGGCATCCGTCAACCGCAGCACACCATCAGGGTCCTGGACCAGCGCACCCTGCCGCAGATGCTCAAGCAGATCACCCTCGACATCGCCGTACCGAAACAACACCTCCAGCCCACGCCGGGTCAGCGGACGCGACGGAAGGCTGAACCGCAGATCCGACAGGAGCCCCGGCGTCAGCCCGGAGGCGGTGCTGAGGTCGGCGACGGCTCGAACGGCGGAGGCGTGCACATTGACGTTGGCGGCATTGATGACAGGCGCAATCGCCTCCGCGAACGCCGACAACTCCTGAAATTTCGGCATCGCCCACGATTATCAACCGCCCCCCACCACTCCGCACCCAATCCACCCCAAACCAGACCATTCACCGCACATCGAAAAGGCAGGCGGTGGTTCCACGTGAACCCGGATCGCCCCCCCAGACCACCCGCATCGGCAGGGGAGACGGTGGTTTCACGTGGAGCGGGATCCCCCAGACCGCCCGCAACGGCAGGAGAGACGGTGGTTTCACGTGAACCGGGATCGCCCCCATACCGCCCGCATGGCAGGAGAGATGGTGGTTTCACGTGAAGCGGGATCGAGGTCCGGACCGCCCGCATGGCGTGGAATGCTAGGCGCATGACGCCGTTCCGTCTGGCCCGCACCGCGGTGTTCGCCGCGGTGTGTCTGGCGCTGGGCGCGGCGGCGCACATGCTCGGCGGTGCCACCGTGCCGGCGGAGGCCGGGGTGGGGGCGTTCGCATTGGCGTTCGCGGCGGCGTACCCGCTGGCCGGACGCGAGCGGTCGCTGGCGGTGATCCTGCCGCTCCTGGCCGGCCTGCAGGTGCTGCTGCACCTGATGTTCTCGCTCTCCCACGCCGTCCTCCCACCGGATGGCCCCGCCGCCCCGCACCACCTGGCCGACCACCTGCACTCAGGGCTCGTGCCGAGTATCGGCATGCTGATCACCCACGGCTGGGCGGTCGCTCTGACCGCGCTGTGGCTGGCGCGCGGCGAGGCCGTGCTCTGGGGGTTGCTGCGGCGGCTGGCCGTACGGCTGCTGGTCCTTTGGCTGCCGCTGCTCGTCACGCCTTTCTTCACGCCGCCGGCCACGACCGAGCCGCTCATCCTGCGCTCGGCCGTCCTGCGGCACATCGTCAGCCGGAGGGGCCCGCCGCGCGTCGTCACCGCCTGACCTGCGGGTCGGGCACGACGTACGTCCCCTTCATCTGACGACCCACCACGCCCGGCAGGGTCTGCTTCGGCATGCCGGGCGGAGAAAGGCATTCCCATGTTCTCTCGTCATGCCCTCGTGCTCGCGGCCACCGTCGTGGCGCTGACCGCCTGCGGCTCCCCCACCGCGGAACCGGCCGCTCCGGCCGCCGCGCCGACCACGTCCACGTCCGCCGTCGCCGCGACCGGCGCCCTGAGCATCACCGACCCTTGGGTGAAGACCACCCAGAAGGGGATGACCGCCGCATTCGGGACGCTGGTCAACGACACCGACCAGCCGATCACCGTCGTCTCCGGCGCCTCCCCCCTCTCCTCGGCGATCGAGCTGCACGAGGTGGTGGAGAACGACGGCAAGATGGTCATGCGTCCCAAGGAGGGCGGGTTCGTGGTGCCCGCCCATGGCACCCACCTTCTCGAGCCAGGCGGCGACCACATCATGCTCATGGACGTCACCAAGGAGGTCCTGCCCGGCGCGCAGATCCCGTTCACGCTGCAGGTGCAGGGCGGGCAGCCGCTGGAGTTCACGGCCGTCGGCAAGGACTTCGCCGGCGGCGAGGAGGACTACCAGCCGGGGCACAAGTGATCACCCGCCGCGGCCTGCTCACCGGAGGCGCCGTCACAGCGGCCGGCGCCCTGGTGGGCTGCGCCTCCACCACCGATCAGCCCGGTACGCCCGCCGCCCCGCGGTCCGCGCCGTCCACCCGCGCGGGCACTTTCACGGCCGGCACCGATCAGGCGGGTACGCCCGCCCAGGGCGTCGCGGCCAGCCTCGATCAGGCCGGTACGCCCGCCCAAGGCGTCGCGACGGCGCAACGTACCGAGCCCTTCCACGGCCCCCACCAGGCAGGCGTGGCGACGGACCCGCAGGCGCACGCCGTCTTCCTCGGCTTCGACCTGCTGCCGGGCACCCGCAAGGAGGCCCTCGTACGCCTGCTCAAGCTCCTCACCGACGACGCCGCCCGCCTCACCCAGGGGCGGCCGGCGCTCGCCGACACCGAACCCGAACTGGCCGCGAACCCAGCCCGCCTGACCTGCACCTTCGGCTTCGGGCCAGGGCTGTTCAAGGCCGCAGGGACGGAACCGCCGGTGTCGCCGCTGCCCCGCTTCACCACCGACCGCCTGGACGAGCGGTGGAGCGGGGGAGACCTGCTGGTGCAGGTGTGCGCGGACGACAACGTGACGGTCGCGCACGCCGTACGGATGCTCGTGAAGGACGCACGGTCGTTCGCCCGCGTACGGTGGGCGCAACGCGGCTTCCGTTCCGCGACCCGGCGCAACCTGATGGGCCAGATCGAGGGCACCGGAAACGCCACTGACCTGGACAAAGCCGTCTGGATCAGCCAGGGCCCGCTGACCGGTGGCACCACGCTGGTGCTGCGCAGGATCCGGATGGCGCTGGACACGTGGGACGCCGTCGACCGTACTGCCAGGGAGTTCACCATCGGCCGCAGGCTCGACACCGGCGCCCCGCTCACCGGCACCGCCGAACGGGACGAACCTGACTACGCCCGCAAGAACCGGCTCGGCTTCCCGGTGATTTCGGAGTACGCCCACATGAGGCGCGCCCACGTGGCCGACCCGGCGCTGCGGTTGCTGCGGCGGCCGTACAACTACGACGACGGCCTGACCCCTGAGGGCAAGCCGGACTCGGGGCTGCTGTTCGCGTCGTACCAGGCGGACATCGACCGCCAGTTCGTCCCGATCCAGCGCATGCTGGCCGAGGGCGACCTGCTCAACGAGTGGATCACCACGATCGGGTCGGCGGTCTTCGCCATCCCCCCAGGCTGCACCCCCGGCACCTGGATCGGCGAACCCCTCCTGTCCTGACCACCGTGAGGGCCCTCGCCGCGAAGGCGAGGGCCCTCACGCCTCAGGGCGACGCATGTTCTCACACCCTGTGGACGAACTCGTCTCCCTTCCACCCCGCTGTGGACGAATCAGGTCCCTTTCCACCCCAGCTCGCGCCCGCGCTCACCCGTATCGCCCACCCCCGACCGGCGTCAGAGCGGCCGCCAAGGCGTCGGCGAGCGGCTCCAGCTCCTCCCCATCCAACGTCGAGACAGTGAGCCGCAACGCCGGCGGAGCAGCGATGCGGTTGCGAGCCCCGGGCGCACAAGCCCAGCCCCGAGCAAGCAACCGGGTGATGGCGGTGGACTCGTCGGCGACGGGAATCCACACGTTCAGCCCGCTCCGCCCGTGCGCCGCGATGCCCCGCCGCCCGAGCGCGCCGACCAGCCCGTCCCGCCGCCGCCCATAAGACGCCGCCACCGCCGCAGGATCCACCGCCCGGGTACGCCACAGGTACGCGACCGTACGTTGCAGCAGGTGACTCACCCACCCGGCGGCCAACCGCTGCCGCCCCCGCAACCGCCCCAGCGTGACGGGGTCGCCGGTGACCAGCGCGAGCCGCAGGTCGGGCCCGAACGCCTTGGCCGTGGACCGCAGCAGCACCCACCGAGCCGTGGCCCCGGCCAGCGGATGCAGCGGCACGTCCACGAACCCGGCCCCGTGGTCGTCCTCGATCAGCAACACCTCCGGATAAGAGCCCAGCACCGCACGCAACTCCGCCGCCCGCGCGGACGTCACGGCGGCACCGGTCGGATTCTGCGCCCGAGCAGTGACCACCACCGCCCGTACGCCCGCCCGCAACGCCCGCCCCAACTCGTCAGGGACGGGCCCGTCGTCATCCACCCGCACCGGCACAGGACGCAGCCCCAGCACGGCGACGAGGTCGAGCAGCGCCGTCCACCCCGGGTCCTCGACCGCGATGGCGTCGCCAGGCCGCAGGTGCCCGGCGAGCACCCGTTCGACGGCGTCGAGAGTGCCCGAGGTGACGGCCAGCGGCCCGGAAGGCACCCCATCGGCCCGCAACCCCGCACCCGCCAGCGCCAGCAATTCGTCGTCGTCGCCGGTGCCGTACATGGCGGGCCGCTCCTCGTGCGCCCGCGCGGCGGCGGCCAGGGCGTCGTGCAGCGGCGGCAGCAGGCGGGCATCGGGGTTGCCTTGGGACAGATCGCGCACCCCCGGCGGCACCTCGACCCTGATCTCCTCCCTGAGCATGGTCGCCGGCCGCGCCCTGACCCGCGTGCCGCGCCGCCCGGCCGTCTCGATGACACCGCGCTCGCGCAGCAGCCGGTACGCGGCCGCCGCCGTGCCAGGGCTGACCCCGGCCATGGCGGCCACCTCGCGCACCGGAGGCAGCGTCACCCCAGGAGGCAGCCGCCCGTCGGACACCGCCACCTCGACCCCCGCCGCGATCTCGCTGGCCGTCGTACCGCCGATCAGGTATGTTTCTGACACAATACCCATTATGTACTAATACAAAGAGGCGCGCATGTTGATTCACCCCTGGGACGCCGCGAGAACCGACGACGAATGGCGCATCTGGCTCAGCACCCGCGATTTCGGCCAGATCGCCGTCAACGGCGTGGACGGCGCGCCTCCGGTCGTCGTGCCCACCCACTTCCTGTACGACGGCCACGACCACGTGCTGCTCCACCTGGCCCGCCCCAACCCGATCTGGCAGGCCTTGGAGGCCAACCCGGCGGCGGTGGTCAGCGTCCATGACGACTACGCCTACATCCCGACCGGCTGGCGCTCCGACTCCCCCGAGACCGGCGTGCCCACCAGCTATTACGCCTCCGTCCAGCTCATCTGCCAGGCCGAGATCGTGGACGACAAGGAGGGCAAGGCCGACATCCTGCGCCGCCAGCTCGCCCACCATCAGCCCGTCGGCGACCACGGGGAGGTCGCGCCCGACGCGGGCCCGTACCACAAGCAGTTGTCCGCCGTGCGCGGCCTGCGGCTGCGCGTGACCGGCGTACGCGCGAAGTTCAAGTATGACGACCACAAGCCCGCCGACCTCCGCGACCGGGTGGCCGCCGGCCTGGCCGCCCGTGACCTTCCCGGCGACTCCGCCGTCCTTGCTCAGCAACATCGTCGCCGCACCTCCTGAGGGGCATCATGGCCGCTGCGCGACGCTGAAAAGCCGCCGACCCACAATCTGTGGATAACCAATGCCCCCTGTGGATAACCCGTCCGAGCACCCCCGCCGAGGGCGGTTATCCACAACCCACCGAACCCCCGCGCGCGGACCCCGCCCACAGCCTCCCGAGGAGCCCTCCGCCCCCCCGAGCAGCCACCCCCGCGCCGACCAGCGGATATCCACGTTTCCCCAGCTCAGAGCCACCATCAACCGGCGAGACCGACCCTCGCCCAGCCACCGCCCAACACCCCAGGACCGGCCATACCACACCGGAAAAGTCACCAGTACATAACGCTGTAAATCACCCCCCGTCCCCACCTCCGGCAGCCGGATCAGGCCGTCATCCACCGCGCCCCTCACCCTGTGGATGAGCACCGCCCCGACCACCCCCGGAACCCAAAAGACGGCGGGCAGGTCCCGGCCCCGAGAAGCCGGCTCCCCACCCGCCGTCCACAGCCCCAGTCACCAGGTCCAGTACGACTTGGCCTCCGACTTCCACTCCTTCGGGAAATACTGGTGGATCTTAAACGCCATCCCCTTACCGCGGGCGATGTACTGATCCCGTTCGAGCTTCCGCGCGATCGGCTCGCCCGGGCTGCCGTTGTTGTCCCACCAGGACTCCCACTGCTTGATGCAGGTCTGATTGCCCAGGTAGCGGTTCGAGCAGGGCGCGGGCGGCGACCAGATCTGGGTGTGCCCGAAGTCGACCACCTTCCCTGACGACTTCTCGGTGATCGTCCCCCACGCCTTCAAGCAGTAGCCCTGGGAGGAGATGCCCCACTTGACGTAGTGCTGACGCCCGGACGTGGCGAGAGTCCGCAGATTTCCGCACTTGGCGTCGCCGATCTGCTCCTTGGTGACGCGCACGGTGTAGTACGTCCCGTTGTCCCGCCACCCGTCCAGCATCAGCCAGTCACCGCTGTGGACGAACTTCTCCCCGTACGCCGGCGGCCACGTCTTCGGGTCACCCCAGCTGATCTCGGACGTCGTGGACGACAGCGGCTTCCACGCCCACTGCCCCGCGACCTGCCCGTCCGCCCAGTGCTGCCCGGCGCTGCGCTCGCCGAACCGGGCGTACTGCCCGTAGTTCTCCGCCGCCTGCGCGGGCGCCGCCATCCCGCCGAGCACCACGGCCGCCGCCGCCCCCACGACGGCGACGGACCGCGCGCTTCTCCTTTGTTTCCTCACCGCCGGCACGTTACCCACAGCCCCACCCGCCGGGATTCAGATCAAAAATCCTAGAACCGTGGTACAAAGCGTCAGTGAGCGACCGCTTAAGGCCACGCAGCGCCCTGTTACTGGTCCTGGGCCTGCTCATCACCTTCGTCGTCGCCGTGGCCGCCACCTTCACGGTGCTCCTTCAGCCTCCACAGTCGACACCCACGCTGACACAGCCCACCCCGGCGCGGACCACCCCGACGCAGCCCAACCCGGCGCAGACCGTGGACCCGGCGAACGCCGAATACGACGACTCGCTGGACGACCGCCTCCCCGCCGGCTCCGCCATCCCGCTGACGCTCTCCCCGGCTACCCGCGCCCAGCTCGCCGCCACCGGCGTCCCTGTGGAAAACGCCACCGTCTACCTGGGGATGATCTTCGGCGACACCCCGCAGGAGGACGCGTTCCACGCCGTCGCCCTCCGCGACGGCCAGCACTACTGGACGGCACGCGGCGACTCCCCCTGGACCTACCGAGGCCGCTTCGACGTGCGCGTCTGCGCTGCCCCCGTACCCGTCGAGCTCATCAGGGCATGGGGCGCGATGAGCGTGTTCGGCTCCACCGCACCGCCCGACACCACCCCGCAGCCGAACACGTGCTGACCGAAAACCGTTTGCGCCCCACCGGCGAGCCCGATAGAAACCACCCAGACGACACAGAGAGGAGGGATAAGCCCATGAAGCCCACGTTCATCGCGCTTGTGCCCTCCCGGGGCTCCGACCACCGCTGAGCCCCGGAGCGGCCAGGCGCCTTCCACCGGAGAGTGCCTAGACCGTGCAAGACCTGACCATTCGCCCGATCACCGGCCGGGAAGAGCTCGACCTCTTCAACCGGCAGCCCTACACCCTGAACCACGAACTGGCCGACGACCTCGCCGCCGGCCGCCGCCATCCGAGCTGGATGTGGATGGCCCTGCGCGGTGACCGCCTGCTCGCCAGGCTCGCCTGGTGGGGCCGCGACAAGGACGACGACCCCTTCCTGCTCGACATCCTCGACCTCGAAGAGGGCGCCGCCGACGTCGCCGTACGCCTGCTGCGCACCGCCATGGCCGAGACGCTCCCCGCAGGCGGCAAACCACCGGAATACCTCCGCTTCGTCCCACCCGACTGGCGCGAGACCGACAGACGTGCCGTCGAGGACCGCATGACCGTGCTGGAGAGCACCGGCGCCCGCCTGTTCGTCGAACGCCTGCGCCTGGAATGGCGGCCAGGCACGCCGATCCCCGAGCCGTCGGGACGCCTGAGCTTCCGGCCGATCCGCGACGAGAACGAGCTGCTCGACCTGATGACCGAGGTGCTCGACGGCACGCTCGACGCCCACAGCAGGGACGATCTGACCCACCTGTCCCCCCGCGAGGCCGCCATCAGGCACTACGAGGACGAGCTCGCCCGCTACACCAGCCCCCGCGCGTGGTGGCGGGTCGCGACGCTGCCCGGCGGCGAACCGGTCGGTTTCGTCACACCCGGCCGCAACGACTACAACGCGATCATCGGCTACATCGCCGTCCTGCCCGCACACCGCGGCAACGGTTACATCGACGACCTCCTCGCCGAAGGCACCCGCATCCTCGGCGCGGAACACGTCCCCCGCATCCGCGCCGCCACCGACCTGGGCAACATTCCGATGGCGCAGGCGTTCGCAAGGGCCGGTTACGTCAACTTCGAACGCTCGATCAACATGACCTGGCCCGACTAGGCATCGGGGAAGTCGGCGGACCGGGAGACCTCCTCCTGGGCGCGTACGTCGGCGAGCACCGACTCCAGCTCGCCGACCACCGCGTCCTACCCGGGCCCGCCGAGCACGAGCCGCTGCGGCGCATCACCGCTCCCGATCGCCGCGACCACGCGTGACCGCTACCCGACCGGCTCCAACACCCCATCCAGCCGTACGACGCCCGCCCCGTACTTGTCGTCCAGCCGCTCCTGCACGTCCTCGTCGGCCACCCAGACGCCGACGACGACCTGCTCCTTCACCACATCGACCGAGGACGACACGAACGCCTGGCCGAGATCCTCACCGAGGCCCTCCTGGACCTGCCGCAACGACTCCTCGCCGCGCCGGGCCTGGCTGACGCAGAGCGCGCCGCCCCAGCTCTCCCGCACCCACGCCTCCCGGCCGGCCAGGTCGCCGGTGAACTTCACGTTCAGCACCAGCCGAGTCGGGTTGTTCGCGTACTTCTCGGACCATTCGCGCTTGCTGTCGTCGTAGCCTGGAATCGACTTTAGGTAGCTCTGGTCCAGCCAAACCCCGCCCACGGCCTCCTCGTTCTGCAGCCGCTGCTGGGTCTTCTCCAGCGCGGCCTGCGTCGCCTTGGCGGGATCGACCGGCCGCCAGCCACCCACGGGAGCCGGACACGGGCTGTCGAACCGCCGCTCCTCGGCCTTGATCTCGGTCGCTTTTCCTGGCGCTTCGGTCAGGGTCAGCCGAGAGCCGTCCCAGGTACCGGTCACCTTGTAGTGGCCCCACTTCGTCCCGCCGGCGCTCTCGTGCTCCACCTTCCCCCAGTCCCAGCCCACGACGTCCGGCCCCGTGCACTGGGGCGGCAGCGACTGGGCCACCACGTCGCACAGCTGCGGCCCGTGCTCGGGACTCTCCAGCACGGTGACGGACCCGGCCGCGTACGTGGCCGGCTCACTGAAAGCCGTTGTGCTCCCGCAGGCGGTCAGCACGACGAGACCGAGGAGGGCAAGACATCGCATGCCCTTCAGACGTACGAGCCTGCGGCGGGGTTCAGCCGCCGGTACATCACGTGCAGCCCAACGAACCCCTCATCCGGATGATCGAACGCCTCGGGCACGGTGCCGACGACCTCGAACCCCAGCGACCGATAGAGCTGGACAGCCGCCCGATTGCTCTCAACCACCGCATTGAACTGGATGCCACGAAATCTCCGGCTGAGGCACCAGTCGATCACATACTCTCCCAGCGCCCGCCCGATCCCCTTGCCCTGATGCGCAGGATCCACGATGAACGACGCCGTGGCCACATGCGACCCCCGCCCGGGCCGGTTGGGCCCCATCTTGGCCGACCCCACGATCACGCCGTCGTCATCGACCGCGACGACGGTCTTGCCGGGCGGCTGCTCCATCCACCACGGCCGTGCCTCTTCGAGGCTCTGCCGCTCGGGAAACGGAAAGGTCCGCCCTTCCGCCATGATCGCCGCATAGAACGGATAGATCCCGTCCCAGTCCTGGCTCACGGCATCCCTGATGACCACCCCGTCAGGCCCCCTTGTCGCGCTGCTCGTAGACGGCCAGGGCCAGCGCCCCGACCATGAACCCGATGCCTATCAGAGCACACGCGCTCGCGAACGCCGTCCCCCCGAAGACCACCGCGAGGACGGCCACGGCCAGCGAGACGCCCCCGGCCACCAACGCATAGGCGAATAAATCGCGCTCAGTCACAGGAGCCATCCTGAACCATGCTCGCCATCGCCGTGAGGGCCGCCGCCGCACCGCACGCGGCGAGGAGCTTCATGGTGCTTCTCCACGATCGTTCGATGTCATGACCGGACGAGATGCGTAGAAGAGGGCCGGTCACCGCATCCATCCCGTCAACCCGTCGGTGATATTGGATCCGAATAGCAGAAACCCCTGGTCGCAGCCATGGAGAACCACGACTCGGATGCTAATTCACTGACCGTCCAACCGTGCTGAAGCCCACAAAGCGGAGCCTGTCAGTTCGACCAAGCTGTCCGTCCAGAATTGTGCGAACGTCCAATGGCCGGACGGCGCCCCCATGTGGCCCAGCGCCACAACCATTCGAGCGGCCCGTACCGATAATGCCGCAGCCAGAATGTGGAGAACACCCACTGCGCGGCCAGCACCCCGATCGCGACCGCCAGGAACACGGGCTGCGTCCAGTCCTGCGGACGACCGTGCAGGTGCGCCACGGCCAGCACCAGGATCGAGGCGGTGAGATAGTTCGTCAGCGCCATCTTCCCCAGCGGCGCGAAGAGCGCGTGCAGCGCCGCCCGCAGCGGCGTCCTGAGCAGGAGCAGCAGCACGCACACGTACACCCCGCCGATCAGCATGCCGGCGACCGCCGTCACGACACCGCCGGCCCGGCCGACGGGACCGTTCGTGTGCATGACGACCTGCGCCGCCAGTACCGGTGCCGTGGCCACCGCGAGCAGCGCGCCCGTGATGGCCGTCCCCTTCAGGGACCGCTCGATCCGGTCGATCACGCCGAACCTGACCAGTGCGGCGCCCGCCAGCAGCAGGCCGGGGGCGAGCAGGTAGCCGTCGGTGACCGACAGGGACGCCACGAGGATCACAGCGGCGAGGCCCGCGACCGTCCACCGCGGCAGCCAGGTCGACGGCAGCAGGAACACCAGCCCGGAGGCCGCGTAGATGGCGAGCACGTCCCCCGGCCAGACCAGGAACATGTGCAGGACGCCTATCACGAGCAACACGACCAGTCGGCGCACCAGGAGCAGCCGCGGACTCGCCGTACGACCCTCGGCCGACTCCAGCAGCAGCGCGAACCCCACCCCGAACAGAACGGCGAAGATGGGGAAGAACCGGTGATCAACGACGTACCCCATCCAGTCGCCAGGACCGGCCGGCACGACCTTGCCGCTGATGTTGGAGATCGGTCCCACATTGGCCAGCAGGATCCCGCAGAGCGCGAATCCGCGGATCACATCAAGCGCGTCGATACGCCGTCTTCTCTCTGACATGAGCCCCAAGTCTGCGGGACCACACCCCAAGAGCGGCATCGGTCGAAAGTGCCGTCCAGGACCAGCACTTTCGACCGGGCCGGGCCCCCGGATATTCGGTTTCCCGGACGCTCTCAAAACGCCAGGATGTGCGCATGACCTTGGCCATCCCCACCCTGGACACCGCCCGCCTGCGGCTGCGCCCCTTCTCTGACGCCGACGCCGAGCCCCTCTTCGCGATGCACAGCAGCGCCCACGTCATGCGCTACTGGGACGCCCCGCCGTGGACCGACAGGGCCCGCGCCAAGCGCTTCATCGAGTTGTGCCGCAAGAGGGCGGACTCAGGCACCGACGCCCGGGTGGCCATCGACCGTACTTCTGACGGGGCCTTCGTCGGCTGGTGCGGCCTGATCGACTGGGACCCGGACTTCCGCAGCGCGTCGCTGGGCTACTGCCTCGATGAGAGGATGTGGGGCCACGGCTACGCGACGGAAGCCGCCCACGCCTTGCTGGGATGGGCCTTCGACACCCTGGATCTCAACCGGGTGCAGGCCGAGACCGACACGCGCAACGAAGCATCCGCCCGCGTCCTGGAGAAGATCGGATTCGCACGCGAAGGGACGTTGCGCGAGAACTGCATCGTGAACGGCGACGTGTCCGACTCATGGGTGTACGGCTTGCTCAGGCGAGAGTGGCGACCGCCACGCGGATAAGCACGCAAACAGCAGAATGGCCGCTCTCCGGAAATCGGATGGCGGAGCGCGTCGGTGAAGCGCCTCGTGAGCTCACACCATCAATCGAGCACCCGGCGGACCCGAAGACTCACCGCCACCACAACTCATATCCCTTCGGGGCGAAGGCGCAGTAGTAGTCCCTCCAGACGAATACCACTTGCATAACCTTCTCGGCACTCTTGCAAGCGTCCCACGAGGAGTAGAAGGCCACCCTCGTATTCGCGCTCGCCGGGGTCGCGCTGGCAAAAAGCGTCATGCTGGTTGCCGCTACCAGTGCGGCTACCGCCAGAACTCGTCTCACCGAACACCTTTCTCCGAGGCCACGCAAGTGCAACTGCCACACTCTGCGCGGCGAATCCTTCCGCTGGGCAGCATGGGTGTCGCGGCACCCGGCGCCACGCTTGTGGCCACCGGGGCTGACCCATGGACCATGAGCTTAGGGAGCAGCGGTATAGGCGTGGTATGTCGTCGGTACGCGGGGTAGCCGCCACTGCCAGGACGGAACCAGCCATGATCGCCGAAGTGTCACTGGAGTACTAGGAATCGCGGCGTACGGGCCCAAGCCGGCGCGCGGCCGCCGCCAGGCCCTGCCCGGCGAACAGCATCGGCCAGGGCGGCCGGTCATGCACCGAGGCCATGCGCCTCGAGTTCGTCGAGGTGTTACAAGCGCTGTGGGAGAACGCGGTAGCCGAGCGGTTCCGGGCCTACCCGTACAGCGCGATCCCGCTGCTCGACAGGGAACTGGCGAAGTGGCGGGAGGGCACCGCGTCCGAGGTCGTCTCCCACATTCTCCCACGATGCGAAAAAGAGCCGCTTCCTAGTTAGAAAGCGACTCTTCTTGGCTGGTCATCTGGGTGGGGCTACCAGGACTTGAACCTGGGACCTCTTCCTTATCAGGGAAGCGCTCTAACCGTCTGAGCTATAGCCCCGCTCGCACCCCGAACGTTATCGCATCCGCCGCACAGAGGCGAACCGGTTGTTCGGGACGAGGTAAAGCTTACCGTGTCCGGCGGGCTGCTCGCGCCGTACGTGGGAGCACGACGCGAGCAGAGAACCCTACTCGGCCTCGCTGAATGTCACCTCGACGCCGCCCACCAGGTCGGAGGCGATGTTGTAGATGACCGCACCCAGGGTGGCCAGCGCCGTGATCAGGACGACGTTGACCGCCCCGATCAGAGCCGTGTAGCCGAGGATGCGTACCGGCTCGAACCAGGAGGCGATGTCGATCGGGATGGAGCTCTGGCCCTGCTCGCCCTTGCCGAGCTGGTTGACCAGGTCGACGATCGAGTCGAACACGCCCAGGGCCGACAGCACGCCGTACAGCACGGCGACCGCCACGAACAGCACCACGAAGCAGACCAGGGAGACCACGAAGCTGAACTTCATGGCCGACCACGGCTCGACGCGGCGCAGGACCAGGTGGGCCTTGCGGGGGAGCCGACCTCCCGACGAGTTGGACGACGACTTCTTCTTGGGCAGCTCGACGGCCGGTGGGGCCTCCGTGGCCAGCGACGGGCGCAGGCGCACGGTGTCGTTGTTCTCCGTCTGCCCGCCCTGAGGGCCGGCAGGCGCGGACGGGCTCATCGGGCCCGCCTGGTGTGACTGTTGTGGCTGGGAGGGCTTGTTGTCCTCCTGGCCCGGCCTGGGCCTGCCCTGTGCGGGCGAGGTGTCCTTGCCGTCGTCCACCGCGTTGAAGATCTCGGTTTCTGTGGGCTTCTTCGGCTGCTGTCCGTTACCCGAAGCCGCCGTGGTCCTGGCGGTGCCACCCTGGGCGCTCATGGGTTACTCTCCTCCCCCGTCTTCCTCACTCTCCACCGAAGTCTCCAATGACTCCGCGTTCCGGGCGAGGGCCACCACGCTGTCGCCTTCAGCGAGATTCATCAATCGAACTCCCATGGTCTGGCGGCCGGACTGCTTGATCTCACCGGCACTCGTCCGGATCACGCCGCCTGCGGACGTGATCGCGAAGACCTCGTCCTCTGGGTTGACCATGACGGCTCCGACCAGCTTGCCACGAGAAGTCACAATCTTCGCAGTAAGCACGCCTCTACCGCCACGTCCTTGGACCGGATACTGCTCAACTGGCGTCCGTTTCGCGTACCCGCCCTCGGTGGCGATAAGCACGTCTTGACCGTCGGCGATCCGATTCATGGCGAGAAGTTCGTCACCTTCGAGGAACCTCATGCCGATGACGCCGCTGGTCGCGCGGCCCATGGGCCGCAGCGCGTCGTCGGATGCGGTGAACCGGATGGACTGCGCGCCCTTGGAGACGAGCAGCAGGTCGTCGGCCTCGGAGACCAGCCGGGCGCCGATGACCTCGTCGTCCTCACGCAGGTTGATCGCGATCAGACCGCCCGACCTGGGGGAGTCGTACTCGGCCAGGCGGGTCTTCTTGACCAGGCCGCTGCGGGTGGCGAGGACGAGGTAGGGCGCGACGTTGTAGTCGCGCAGGTCGAGGACCTCCATGACGGTCTCGTCCGGCTGCATGGCGAGCAGGTTCGCCAGGTGCATGCCGCGCGCGTCGCGACCGGCGTCGGGCAGCTCGTACGCCTTCACCCGGTAGACCCGGCCCTTGTTCGTGAAGAAGAGCAGCCAGTGATGGGTGGTCGTGACGAAGAAGTGGTCGACGATGTCGTCCTGGCGCAGCTGGGCACCGCGCACGCCCTTGCCGCCGCGCTTCTGCGCCCGGTAGAGGTCGGTACGGGTGCGCTTGGCGTAGCCGCCCCTGGTGATCGTGACGACGATCTCCTCTTCGGCGATGAGGTCCTCGATGGACATGTCACCGTCGTAGGCGATGATCTCCGTCTGCCGGTCGTCGCCGTAGCGGCCGACCAGCTCGGCCAGCTCCTCGTTGATGATCTCGCGCTGCCGGCTCTCGCTGGCCAGGATCGAGTTGTACTCGGCGATCTGCGCCATCAGGGAGTCGTACTCGTCCTGGATGGCCTGCCGCTCCAGGGCGGCCAGCTTGCGCAGCTGCATGTCGAGGATGGCCTGCGCCTGCACCTCGTCGATGTCCAGCAGCCCCATGAGGCCCTGCTGGGCGGCGGAGGCGGACTCGGAGGCCCGGATGAGGGCGATGACGTCGTCGAGCCGGCTGAGCGCCTTGAGCAGGCCGCGCAGGATGTGGGCCCGCTCCTCGGCCTTGCGCAGGAGGTAGCGCGTCCGGCGGACGATGACCTCGATCTGGTGGGCGACGTAGTGCCGGATGAACTGGTCGAGGCGCAGCGTGCGCGGCACGCCGTCGACCAGCGCCAGCATGTTGGCGCCGAAGGTGTCCTGGAGCTGGGTGTGCTTGTACAGGTTGTTGAGCACGACCTTGGCGACCGCGTCGCGCTTGAGCACGATGACCAGCCGCTGGCCGACCCGCGACGAGCTCTCGTCGCGTACGTCGGCGATGCCGGTCAGCTTGCCCTCGCGCACCAGCTCGGCGATCTTCAGCGCCAGGTTGTCGGGGTTGACCTGGTAGGGCAGCTCGGTGACGACCAGCGCCTGCCGCCCCTTGTCCTCCTCGACCTCGACCACGGCCCGCATGGTGATCGAGCCGCGGCCGGTGCGGTAGGCGTCTTCGATGCCCCGGCGGCCCACGATGAGCGCCTTGGTGGGGAAGTCGGGGCCCTTGACGAGCCTGATCGACGCCTCGAGCAGCTCTTCGTCGGCGGCCTCAGGGTTCTCCAGCGCCCACTTGACCGCCGAGGCGACCTCGCGCAGGTTGTGGGGCGGGATGTTGGTCGCCATGCCGACCGCGATGCCGCCCGAGCCGTTGACCAGCAGCTGCGGGAAGCGGGCCGGCAGGACGTCGGGCTCCTGCGACTTGCCGTCGTAGTTGGGGCGGAAGTCGACGGTCTCCTTGTCGATGTCCCGCAGCATCTCCATGGCGATGGGCGCGAGCTTGCACTCGGTGTAGCGCATCGCCGCCGCCGGGTCGTTGCCCGGCGAGCCGAAGTTGCCCTGCCCGTCGACCAGCGGGTAGCGCAGCGACCACGGCTGCGCCAGACGAACCAGGGCGTCGTAGATCGAGGTGTCGCCGTGCGGGTGGTAGGTGCCCATCACGTCGCCGACGACGCGGGCGCACTTGAAGTAGCCGCGGTCGGGACGGTAGCCGCCGTCGTACATCGCGTAGAGCACCCGGCGGTGCACCGGCTTGAGACCGTCTCGCACGTCCGGCAGCGCCCTGGACACGATGACCGACATCGCGTAGTCCATGTAGCTGCGCTGCATCTCGGACTGGATGTCCACCGGCTCGATGCGCTCAGCCGGGGGAGTGGTGTTCACGTCCGTCACAGGTAAAGGTCCTTCTGACTAAACATCGAGGAAGCGGACGTCGCGCGCGTTGCGGATGATGAAGTCGCGCCGCGCTTCGACGTCCTCGCCCATCAGCACGCTGAACAGGTCGTCGGCCTGGGCCGCGTCGTCGAGGGTGACGAGCCGCAGCAGCCGGGTCTCCGGGTTCATCGTGGTCTCCCAGAGCTGGCTGGCGTTCATCTCGCCAAGACCCTTGAAGCGCTGGACGTTGTCACGCGGCCGCGGGTCGGGCTTGCCGTTGGCGATGCCCTCGGCGATGACCGCGTCGCGCTCCGGATCGGAGTAGGCGTAGGAGGCGTCCTCGCCCTTACGGTCCCACTTGATCTTGTAGAGCGGCGGGCACGACAGGTAGACGTGGCCGGCCTCGATCAGCGGCCGCATGAACCGGAACAGCAGCGTCAGCAGCAGCGTGTTGATGTGCTGGCCGTCGACGTCGGCGTCGGCCATGAGGATGACCTTGTGGTAGCGCAGCTTGCTGATGTCGAACTCGTCGTGCACACCGGTGCCCAGAGCCGTGATCAGCGCCTGGACCTCGTTGTTCTTCAGGACCTTGTCGATCCGCGCCTTCTCGACGTTGAGGATCTTGCCGCGGATGGGCAGGATCGCCTGGTAACGCGAGTCGCGGCCGCCCTTGGCCGAGCCGCCCGCCGAGTCGCCCTCGACGATGAACAGCTCGCACTTCTCCGGGTCGTTCCACTGGCAGTCGGCCAGCTTGCCGGGCAGCCCGCTGCCCGACTCCAGCAGCGACTTGCGCCTGGTCAGGTCGCGCGCCTGGCGGGCGGCGATGCGGGCGCGCGAGGCCTGCAGGGACTTGTTGATGATGTCCTTGGCCTCGCCCGGGTTGCGCTCGAACCAGTCGCGCAGGTGGTCGTTGCAGGCCTTCTGGACGAACGACTTCGCCTCGGTGTTGCCGAGCTTGGTCTTGGTCTGGCCCTCGAACTGCGGGTCGGACAGCTTGACCGAGATGATCGCGGTCAGCCCCTCGCGGACGTCCTCGCCGGAGAGGTTGTCGTCCTTGCCCTCCTTGAGGAACTTCTGCTCGCGCGCGTAGCGGTTGACGATGGACGTCAGCGCCGCGCGGAAGCCCTCCTCGTGGGTGCCGCCCTCGGCGGTGTTGATGACGTTGGCGAAGCTGTAGACCGACTCCGAGTAGGAGTTGTTCCACTGCATCGCGATCTCGACCGCGAGGCCGTCGCTCTCCTCCTCGAAGGAGATGATCGACGCGTGCGCCGGCTCCTTCTTGGTGTTGAGGTGCTTGACGAAGTCGGCCAGGCCGCCCTCGTAGTGGTATTCGACCGTGTTCGGCTCGCCGTTGACGTGGTCGGGCCGCTCGTCGGTGAAGGTGATCTTCAGGCCCTTGTTGAGGAAGGCCATCTCCTGGAAGCGCCGCGAGAGCGTCTCGTAGTTCCAGGTGGTGGTCTCGAAGACGCCGGGGTCGGGCCAGAACGTGATCGTGGTGCCGGTCTCGTCGGTCTCCTCGCCCTTGGCCAGGGGGGCCGTGGGCTTGGACATCTCATAGCGCTGGCGCCAGTAGTGGCCGTTCTGCTTGACCTCCACCTCCATGGCGGTGGACAGCGCGTTGACGACGGCCGAGCCGACGCCGTGCAGGCCGCCGGAGACCGCGTACGACTGGCTGTCGAACTTGCCGCCCGCGTGCAGCGTGGTCAGCACGAGCTCGACCGCGGAGATCTTCTCCACCGGGTGGATGCCCGTGGGGATGCCGCGCCCGTCGTCGACCACGCGGACGCCGTTGTCGGCGAGCAGCGTGATGTCGATCCTGGTGGCGTAACCTGCCAGGGCCTCGTCCACCGCGTTGTCCACGATCTCTTGGACGAGGTGGTGGAGGCCGCGCTCACCGGTGGAGCCGATATACATACCCGGGCGCTTGCGGACCGCCTCAAGCCCCTCGAGTACGGTGATTGAGCTAGCGTCGTAGGACAACTGCGAAATCCTCCTGCCGCGGACACGCGGCGGGGGAGGCCATCACCTCGTGAAGCTGCCCCTGCCGTGCCCGTCACCGTCGTGAGTGCCCCGATGCGCGGTCACCCAGGGGAGTCGGCTTGCTGCCGGGGTGACACGCAAGCGGACGTGTCCGGAATCCTTTTTCATTCTACCGCTTCCGGAGGGCCAAGGTGGCAATGAACGCGCCTGTGATGCCCGCTAGCTCGTTTTGCCCCCAGGCAAGCATCCCCCCTCCGGAAAGGGGGCTTATCGCGTCTGTGGCTTTCTGGCCGCTCCCGGCGACGTACGGCGAAGGGGAGAACGCGCGCCCGACGGCGGGCTCAGCCGTAGGTGTCGCCCGGGCCCCTGCTTCCGGTCACCCGCAATCCACCTGATGGACGCGGAGCGTTCTGCGGGCCTCTGACCTTGACCTTCGTGACCGTGCCGTCGCCCAGCTCCTCGTTGAGCCTGCGTACGAGCGTGCGCGCGAGCAGCCGCACCTGCGTCGCCCAGGCCGTGGAGTCGGCCAGGATGAGCACCTCGCCGTCGTCGAACGACTCGGGCTTGGTGTGAGCGGCCAGGTCAGGGCCGACGATCTCGGGCCAGCGGCCGAACACCGCCCCGACCGCGGCGGGGCGCTCCCAGCCGCGGTCGGCGAGCAGGTCGGCGATCGCGCGTCCGAAAAGCTGCGGATCGCCGGCCTCCCTGCGCGGGCCCTTCGCCTTGCGCCTGGGCTCACGCCGGGGGAGCTGGCCGCGCTTGGCCGCGTCGGCCTTGGCCTGGGCGAGCTTCTCGCGGGCCATCGCCACGCCCCTGGCCGTGGCGTTCTCGCCGCGACTCTCGTCAGCGGACACGGGTGACACTCCCCTCTGCGACGTCGTATCGGCCGCCGGACAGCTCGGACGGCACGTCGTCCGGCACGGCCGCGGTGATGAGCACCTGCTCGGCCGGCGCCACGATCTCGGCCAGGCGGCGCCTGCGCTGGCTGTCGAGCTCGGCGAACACGTCGTCGAGGATCAGCACCGGGTCGCCGCCGTCGGCACGCAGCAGGTCGTACGCCGCGAGCCTGAGCGCCAGCGCGAACGACCACGACTCGCCGTGACTGGCGTAACCGCGCGCGGGCAGGTCGCCGAGCCCGAGTATCAGGTCGTCGCGATGGGGACCGACGAGCGTGACACCGCGTTCGAGCTCGGACTGACGGACCTCCAATAGCCGCTCGCGCAGACGTTCTTCAAGGGTTTTCCCCAAGTCTGTGGATAACGTCTGTGTATCGAAAGATCCCCGCTCAGCGGGGGCTTCCGGGTCACCGGGAGCCCCTTCTTCGTCCCCACCTGTGGACAACGTGCTGCGGTAGGCGAGCGTCGCGGGAGCGCTCGACGGCGCCAGCGTCGCGTACGCGCCGGCCACCAGCGGCCGCAGCGCCTCGATCAGCTCCAGCCGCGCCCGCAGCAGCTCCGCCCCGTGCCGCGCCAGATGGGCGTCCCAGACCTCCAGAGTGCTCAGGACGTCGCCGGCGCCCGCCGCCGCGAACCCGGCGTCACTCTCCTGCCGCCGGGCGCTCCTGGAGCCTCTGCGGGCCTGCGCGGCGGTGCGCAGCAGCGCGCCGCGCTGCTTCAGCACCCGGTCGTAGTCCGCGCGCACTCCCGCGAACCTGGGGGCCCTCGCCACCAGCAGGTCGTCGAGGAAGCGGCGGCGCTCCGACGGGTCGCCCTTGGACAGCGCGAGGTCCTCAGGCGCGAACAGCACCGTGCGCAGCAGGCCCACGACGTCGCGGGCCCTGGAGACGGGCGAACGGTTGAGCCGCGCGCGGTTGGCCCGCCCTGGGTTGATCTCCAGCTCGATCAGCGCCCGCCGGTCGTCACGCTGGATCGCGCAGCGCACGATCGCCCGCGTGGCGCCCTTGCGGACGAGCGGCGCGTCGCTCGCCACCCGGTGGCTGGAGTGCGTCGCGACGTAGCCGAGCGCCTCGACCAGGTTGGTCTTGCCTTGGCCGTTGGGCCCGACGAACGCCGTGACGCCCGGCTCCAGGCCGAGCTCCACGGACGCGTAGGACCGGAAGTCGGTCAGCGAGAGGTGGGCGACATGCACCCCACGAAGGTTAGTGCGCCTCGCCCGCCACCGGGGTCACCGGCATGCAGCCTGTGGAAAACCGTCAGCGATCGCTCTCGCGCGGCGGCGTGACGTCGGCGCCGGGGGAGTCGGCCCCCTTGCCGGTGCTGCCCTCGGCCGAGGTGATCGCGTGGCCGCCGAACTGGTTGCGCAGCGCCGCCACGACCTTCATCGCGGGCGAGTCGTCCTGGCGGGAGGCGAACCTGGCGAAGAGCGCGGCGGTGATGACCGGCATCGGGACGGCGTGGTCGACGGCCGCCTGCACGGTCCACCGGCCCTCGCCGGAGTCCTGTGCGTAACCGCGCAGCTGCTCGAGGTGCTCGTCGTCGTCGAGCGCGCGCACCAGCAGGTCGAGCAGCCAGGAACGGATGACCGTGCCGGTGCGCCAGCTGGCGAAGGAACCCTTGACGTCCTTGACGACGTCGGAGGCCTCCAGGAGCTCCCAGCCCTCCGCGAAGGCCTGCATCATGCCGTATTCGATGCCGTTGTGGACCATCTTCGCGAAGTGACCCGCGCCGACGTCGCCGGCGTGCACGAAGCCGTCCTCGCCCTCGGGCTTGAGCGCTTCGAAGATCGGCATGAGCCGGTCGACGTGGGCCTTGTCGCCGCCGCACATCAGCGCGTAGCCGTTCTGCAGGCCCCACACGCCGCCGCTGACGCCGCAGTCGACGAAGCCGATGCCCTTGGCCGACAGCTCACGCGCGTGCTTCTGGTCGTCGACGTAGTGGCTGTTGCCGCCGTCGACGACGATGTCGCCCACGTCGAGCAGCTCGCCGAGGTCGTCGACGGTGGTCTGGGTGGGCTTGCCCGCGGGCACCATGACCCACACGGCGCGCGGCGCCTCCAGGCGCTCGACCAGCTCCTTGAGGCTGGCCACGTCGCTGATCGCCGGGTCGCGGTCGTAGCCGATCACGTCATGACCACCGCGGCGCAGCCGCTCGGCCATGTTGCCGCCCATCTTGCCCAGTCCGACCATGCCGATCTGCATGTTGTCTACCCCCTTGTCAGGCTTCCATCATCCCTGACGGCCGATTCAGCCTGACAGCCGGATAGGCATGATCAAGTAACGGTAGTCCGTGACGGCGCCGTCCTCCACAGGCTTGCCACCGGTGAGGATAGCGGGCTTCGTGGACGTGGTCATCTGCAGCCGCGCCACGTCGGAGTCGATGGCGCCGAGGCCCTCCAGCAGGAACTGGTGGTTGAAGGCGATGTTCATCTCCTCGCCCTCGTACTCGACCGGCAGCGCCTCGACGGCCTGCGCCTCGTCGCCGCTGCCCGCCTCCAGCACGACCTCGCCGCTCTTGAACGCCAGCCGCACCGGCGTGTTGCGCTCGGCGACCAGGGCCACGCGCTTGACGGCCTCGACGAACGGGCCTGTGGACAAGTCCGCGCGGGCGGAGAACTCGGTCGGCAGCAGCGAGCGGTACTTGGGGAACTCGGGGTCGAGCAGGCGCGTCGTCGTACGGCGGCCGGCGCTGGAGAACCCGATCATGCCTTCGCCCGTGCCTCCGGCGGAGCTGAGCGCGATCTCCACCTCGGCGCCGGTCGCGCCGAGCGCCTTGGCGGTGTCGGCCAGCGTCTTGCCGGGGATCATCGCGATCGCCGAGAAGTCGGGCTGGCCAGGCTGCCACTTCAGCTCGCGTACGGCGAGGCGGTAGCGGTCGGTCGCGGCGAGGGTCACGGTGTCGCCCTCGATCTCCATGCGCACGCCCGTGAGCATCGGCAGCGTGTCGTCGCGGCCCGCGGCGACGGCGACCTGGCCGACGGCGGAGGCGAACACGTCGCTGCCCACCCGGCCGGCGGCCGGCGGCATGGCTGGGAGCGACGGGTAGTCCTCCACAGGCATGGTCAGCAGGGTGAAGCGGGCGCTGCCGCACGTGACGACGGCCTTGGCGCCGTCCACCACGAAGTCCACAGGCTGTGCGGGAAGGGCGCGGGTGATCTCGGCGAGCAGCTTGCCCGAGACCAGGACGACGCCCGGCTCGCCGGTGTGCAGCTCGAGCGTGACCTCAGCCGAGACCTCGTAGTCGAAGCCGGACAGCTTGAGCCGCTGTTCCTCCGTGACCTCCAGGCGCATGCCGGCGAGCACGGGCACCGACGGGCGCGCCGGGAGACTGCGCGCCGTCCATGCCACCGCCTCAGCGAGGACGTCTCGCTCGATTCGGAACATCACGGTGATCAGCCTCCTGGGTTCGTCGTTGATTCAAGGATCTCAAGGATCCACCCTCCCGGCCTCGCGCTCCGGGAGAACCCCTCTATGGGTCTTTGAGTTTCTAGTTAGAGAGAGAAGAGGTCATCACATTAGGGGCTGTGGAAACTGGGGACAACCGGCGTCCTTGCTGGTCAGCGCCCCTGTTTTTATCCACCGAGGGTGTGGGTGACGCCTGGGGAGAACTCGCGCGCCTGGGGATGACGAAACTTCGCCCACAGGCTGTCCCCAGATCATGGTCCCGTCATCCACGGAAGATCGGGGGTTATCCACGAGGTTTCCACAGGTTATCCACGGGGTAAAAGGGGCCCTTCTGGAGCCCCAGATCGACTGTTCACAGTCTGTCCACACGTTGTCCACTGGTAGTCCCCAAGTTCTCCCCAGGATGTCCCCAGCACTGTCCCCAGCCGTTGTGGACGGATTTTTCCCAGCATTGTGGGGCGAACGACCGCCCCGATTTTGCGTTTCCGCTGGTCCACAGTGTTTTCCACAGGCTGTGTACGACTTCACGATCCGCGCTGTGTCTGCTTGATCCGCATTGTTAGCTCGTTGACCTGGTTGTACATCGACCTGCGCTCGGCGATCAGCGACCGGATCTTGCGCTCGGCGTGCATCACGGTCGTGTGGTCCCGGCCGCCGAACTGCTGGCCGATCTTCGGCAGCGACAGCTCGGTCAGCTCGCGGGCGAGGTACATGGCGATCTGCCGGGCGTTGACGAGCGCGCGGCTGCGCGACGTGCCGCACAGGTCGTCGATGCTGATGCCGAAGTACTGGGCGGTCTGGTTCATGATCGCCGCGATCGTGATCTCGGTGTCGGACTCCGAGGTGATGAGGTCCTTCAGCACGACCTCGGCCAGCTGCAGGTCCACACCCTGCCGGTTGAGGCTGGCGAACGCGGTGACCCTGATCAGCGCGCCCTCCAGCTCACGGATGTTGGTGGAGATGCGGCTGGCGATGTACTCGAGCACCTCGGGCGGCGCGGCCAGGCCCTCCTGGATGGCCTTCTTCCTGAGGATGGCGATGCGCGTCTCCAGCTCGGGCGGCTGGACGTCGGTGATCAGGCCCCACTCGAACCGGTTGCGCAGCCGGTCCTCCAGCGTGATGAGCTGCTTGGGCGCCCGGTCGCTGGAGATGACGATCTGCTTGTTGGCGTTGTGCAGGGTGTTGAAGGTGTGGAAGAACTCCTCCTGCGTCTGTTCCTTGCCCTCCAGGAACTGGATGTCGTCCACGAGCAGGATGTCGATCGCGCGGTAGCGGCCGCGGAACCCGTCGGCCTTGTGGTCGCGGATGCTGTTGATGAAGTCGTTGGTGAACTCCTCGGAGCTCACGTATCTGACGCGGGCGCCGTCGTACAGGCTCTGGGCGTAATGGCCGATCGCGTGCAGCAGGTGCGTCTTGCCCAGCCCGGAATCCCCATAGATGAACAGCGGGTTGTACGCCTTCGCGGGGGACTCGGCGACCGCCACGGCCGCGGCGTGCGCGAAACGGTTGCTGGCGCCGATGACGAATGTCTCGAATGTGTACTTCTGATTGAGCCTGGCCGGTTCGCTGGGTTTGCTGCTCTTCGCCTCCCACCGATTCTGCGCCGGCTCCGGCGGCTTCTCCACAGGCGGTGTGTACGACGGCGCCTGTTCGAAATCGAAGCCCTGCTGTGGATAGTCGGTGGATATCTGCTGCTGCTCGGGCTGTGGAGAATAGAACTGCGGAGGCTCGGAAGGCTGGTTGTGCTGCGGCTGCGCGGGTTGTGCATAACGCAGCTGACTCTCCACACCCTGGGGATAACTCTGAGTCACAGGCTGTTGATGAGCGTCGCCAGAGGGCTGTTCCGGCGCCGTGGTGTCGATCATCACGGCCAGCCGCATGGTCCTGCCGAGCTCCTGCGACAGCGCGTGGGCCACCAGCGGGCGCAGCTTGCCCTCGATGAGGTCCTTGAGGAAGTCGTTGGGGACGCCGAGCACGATCGTGTCGTTGGCCAGCGCGATCGGGCGCACCATGGACAGCCACGTACGCTGCTGGATGGGCACGTTCTCGTTGAGGAAGTTGCCCAAGGCCCTCGCCCATACCGTGCCGAGGTCGACACCGTTCACGATGCGGTTCCCCCTCCTCTCATTCGCGGCCCCCCGCGATCGGATATCCACATGCCGCGGCCGCTCACGATGATCGGTGACTCCTTCGTCCACACGCGGCCTGCGGGCGTTCCGCTACGCCCTCCACAGGAGATCCACAGGCTATCCACAGGGCTTGAGCGGCCCGGAAGGGCTGACAGTAGCTTTGTGCACAGCTGTGTTCAAGACGTTGTCCACAGCCTAGTGGCACCTGAGTGCACATACTGTGGACGTGGGGCCGGTGTGGAAAAGTGGCCTGTGGATCAGTGGATAACGCGTCCAGTTTGACCTGTGGGCACATTGCCTCGTAACGTACGACGGTCGGCTTGTCACGCGACGGCTATTTCGCGTGCCCTCGCTTCCTTGGCAGGCCATCCATGTGTATTAGGCGCCCTCGCGGCGCACCTTCAAGCCTGGAGCCCACCCGTGAGCAAGCGTACTTTCCAGCCGAACAACCGTCGCCGCGCGAAGACCCACGGCTTCCGGCTGCGGATGCGCACCCGGGCCGGTCGCGCCATCCTCGCCGCTCGCCGCCGCAAGGGCCGCGAGAAGCTGTCGGCCTGACCGTCCCGCGCGATGACAGCCCGCCGGCGGATCACGCCGGCGGGCGTTAGACGTATACGGTGCTGTCCCGTCAATCCCGCATGCGACGCGGGGAGGAGTTCGAGGCGGCGGTCAGGCGCGGAAAGCGCGCCGGTCGCCCCACTCTGGTGGTGCATTTCACCACTTCTGGGGAAGAGCCACCCCTGGTGGGTTTCGTGGTGAGTAAGGCCGTCGGTGGCGCGGTGACCCGGAACAAGGTCAAACGACGGCTCCGACACCTGATGCGGGACCGACTCCACCTGCTGCCGCGAGGTAGCCTGCTTGTGGTACGCGCCAATCCACCGGCCGCGTCCGCGCGATTCGAGCAACTGGCCGCCGAACTCGACCTCGCGCTGGAACGTTGTCTCAGGCGGCGCGAGTCCTCGACGGGTGGACGGAAATGACGGAGCAACCGCAAGGAGTGGCGGCGCCGAGCCTCGCTGCTCGGGCGCTGATCCTCCCCATCCGGTTCTATCGGGCGTTCATCAGCCCGCTGCTCGGTCCACGCTGCCGGTTCTACCCCTCGTGCAGCGCATACGGACTCGAAGCGATTGCCGTACATGGAGCACTGCGCGGCATATGGCTGACTGTCCGGCGCATCGGGCGGTGCCATCCATTTCATCCCGGAGGTATAGACCCGGTGCCCCCACGCCCGGTCCCGTCCCACGAAACGCAAGGGAGATAGCTCGGTGGAGCTGTCCTGGCTCAATTGGCTGTATACAGCCGTCGCCCAAGTCATCACCTGGATCCATACCGCGTACAGCACGGTCCTCGATCCCAACAGCGGTCTGACCTGGGCGCTGACCATCATCACGCTGACCATCTTCATGAGGATCCTGATCTTCCCGCTGTTCCTCAAGCAGATGCGATCGTCGCGAAAGATGCAGGAGCTGGCGCCGAAAGTCCAGGAGCTCCGCAAGCGCTACAAGAACGACAAGCAGCGCATGAACCAGGAGGTCATGGCGCTCTACCAGGGGGCGGGGGCCAACCCCCTGGGCGGCTGTCTGCCGATCGTGGCGCAGTTCCCCATCTTCATCTCCATGTTCACCGTGCTCCGCGCGATCGCGGCCGACGAGGCCAAGTTCGGCATGACGCAGGAGCTGGTCGACAGCGCCAAGCAGGCCCTCATCATCGGCGCGCCGCTGCCGGCGACGTTCTTCGAGGCGCCCGCCATCAGCGAGAAGATCGTCATCGGCTTCTTCGTCGCGGTCAGCTCGCTGACCACGTTCCTCACCGTCCGGCAGAGCGTCACCCGCTCCATGGCCCAGATGCCGGACAACCCCATGGCGCAGCAGCAGAAGATCCTGATGTACATCTCGCCGCTGTTCGCCTTCTTCAGCCTGAACTTCCCGCTCGGTCTGATCCTCTACTGGGTCACCACCAACGTGTGGACCCTCGGTCAGCAGCACTGGTTCTACAGCCGGCACCCCATGCCGCAGTACGACGCCAAGGGCAACCCCATCCCGGTGCAGACCAAGCCCGGTCTGATCGCGAAACTCCGCAAGACCACTCCGGAAGAACAGGCCCCTCCGCCCCCTCCGGAGCCTAAGATCATCAGGCAGCAGCCCAGCAGGCAACCCCGCAGCAAGCGCACCGGCAGCAAGAAGTCTTGAACACGAAGGAGAGGCCGGCCATGACCGAGGCCGAGCAGGAGAAGGCTCCTGATCTCACTGCGCTGGAGCAGGAGGGCGAGATCGCTGCCGACTACGTCGAGGGCCTTCTCGACATCGCCGACATCGACGGCGACATCGACATGGACGTCGAGGGCGACCGCGCGCTCGTCTCCGTCGTCGGGCTCAAGAGCACCGAGCTGGTGGGGCCCGGGGGAGAGGTGCTCGAGGCGCTCCAGGAGCTGACCCGCCTCGCCGTGCACCGGCAGACGGGCGAACGGTCGCGGCTGATGCTCGACGTCGCCGGCTATCGCGAGCGGCGCCGGGCCGAGCTGACCAAGCTCGGCACCGAGATCGCCGACCAGGTGAAGGACCGCGGCGAGCCGAAGCCGCTGCAGCCGATGACGCCGTTCGAGCGCAAGATCGTGCACGACGCGGTGGCGGCCGCGGGGCTGCGCAGCGAGTCGGAGGGCGAGGAGCCCAACCGCTACGTGGTGGTCCTCCCCGCCTGAGCCTCTCGCGGCCGGGCGCCGGCGGCGCTGTGGCCGGGCGACATGTCCCCGTCCCACCGGCCGTACCGGCCATGTCGGACCGGCCGTACCGGCCATGTCGGACCGGCCGTACCGGCCATGTCGGACCGGCCGTACCGGCCACGTCGGACCGGCCGTTCAGGTCTCTTCCGGTCGGCCGGCCGGACCTCTCCGGCCCGCCGACATCACGTCCGGCCGGTCCTTCCGCACCGACCCTTCCGGAAGTCGTCGAATGGCCGTCCAGTCTCTTCCGACCTGGACGGCGGGACTTCTCCGACGCGCCGACATCGATCCGGCCGGTCCTTCGGGACCGGCCTTTGTGCCCCCCGGCCACTTTGGAAGCCGTCGGACCGGCCAACGAGGTCTCTTCCAACCTGTCGGCGAGACGTCGCCGACGCGCCGACACCCATCCGACCGGTCCTTCGGGACCGGGCCCTTGCGCCTCGGCGGGTCCTTTCGGGCCGGCCTTCGCGCCTCGGCCGCTCCGGAAGCCGTCGGACCGACCGGCCGTTGAGACCTTCTCCGAGCGGCCGATCGAGGGTCGCTCTCCGCGGACGTCCGGGAGCTGCTCAACCGATCGCCCGCCCGCCCGAACCATCCATCCCCGGATAGGCGGGAACGATGGCTCCGCTTCAGCGCACTCGCGGAACGGAACCCGTCCGAACGGCCCTCCGGCCGTCGCCGCGAGACGATATGCCCCTTGAACCCGCCCGGCCATTTGCTCGCCGTCCTGCACGCGGCCGACGGCCGGTGCACATTCACCCCCTTCCCCCTGTACGGCCTGTACGGCCTGTACGGCGACCAGCCACCCACATCGAGCGACCCTGTACACCGACATGTCACGCTTTACTTGCCCACGCAACGCTGCACTGACGGCGTGCTCACAGGCCACCTTCACCAAGGCCCGCTAGGCTTCCCTTGTGATCTCACCCCGTAGCCTTGGGTGGAGACCGGACCCTGTCGCCGCAGCCTGATCGCGCCCGGCGACCATCACCCCGATCACGCGGGCCACGAGCCCCAGAAAGGCCACCGACCAGTGAGCGATGAGCTTCCGGAGCCGCCGGAGATTGCGCGGGATGTCTTCGCGGGGGAGGCCTGGGATCGCGCCAACACGTTCGCCGACCTGCTGGTAGGTCCCGGTGTCGTCCGCGGGCTGCTGGGCCCGCGGGAGGTGCCCAGGATCTGGGATCGCCACCTGCTCAACTGCGCTGTCGTGGCCGAGGCCGTCCCGCCGGACGTGCGGCTGGTCGACATCGGTTCCGGCGCCGGCCTGCCCGGGCTGGTGCTCGCCATCGTCCGCCAGGACATCACGGTGACGCTGCTGGAGCCGTTGTTGCGCCGTACCGTGTTCCTCGAGGAATGCGTGCGGGCGCTCAAGCTCGACAACGTCGAGGTGCTGCGCGGCCGGGCAGAGGAGCTGGCGGGCAAGCGCGAGTTCGACGTGGCCAGCGCCCGCGCGGTGGCGCCGCTCGACCGGCTGCTGACGTGGGCCATGCCGCTGCTGCGCGAGGGCGGCGAGCTCATCGCCATGAAGGGGGAGCGGGCGGCCGGCGAGCTGGCCGAGGCGCAGGAGCAATTGCGCGCCAGCGGGGCCCGAACGGCCGAGCTTGTCACCGTCGGGCGCGGTAAGGTCGAGCCGCCTGCAACATTGGTTCGGGTGGTAGCGGGTCGCGCGCCGGAGCGAGCCAGGCGGCGACGAAGGAGGTGACGGTTGTGCCAGTCGCGTCAAGTGGTCTTGGCTGGCCGGACAGCCGTTCGTCCGAGAGTCCGACCGGGGTTGGCTGGCCCGAAATGGGCGTGTCGCGACAGCAAATTCCCGGCACCGGCACACCACTGGTTGAAAGGATGGCCATCGTGACCCAGACCCCCCTGAACCCCGGTGATTCGCCGTTGGTACGAGAGGCGCTCAGCTCAGTGGTTTCACGTGAAACATCTGCAACCCAGACGGCCGCCCAGACCGGCGAGACCTCCGGCGATGGTGACGGCACCTGGCCGCGCCCGTCCAAGACCCGAGTGATCGCCGTGGCGAACCAGAAGGGCGGCGTAGGCAAGACGACCACGTCCGTCAACATCGCCGCCGCGCTGTCGATGCACGGCCAGCGTGTCCTCGTGGTCGATCTCGACCCGCAGGGCAACGCGTCCACCGCGCTGGCGACCGAGCATCGTGGCGATGTGCCTGACGTTTACCAGGTGCTCGTGGACGACCTGCCGATGGCGGACATCGTCAAGCAGGTGCCCGACATGCCCAACCTCTATTGCGCTCCCGCCACCATCGACCTGGCTGGTGCGGAGATCGAGCTGGTGTCCCTGGTGGCCAGGGAGGCGCGGTTGCGGCGGGCGTTGGCGGCGTACGAGGCGGTGAACTTCGACTACATCGTGATCGACTGCCCGCCGTCGCTCGGCCTGCTCACCGTCAACGCGCTCGTGGCGGCCGACGAGGTGATGATCCCGATCCAGTGCGAGTACTACGCGCTGGAGGGGCTGGGGCAGCTGCTGCGCAACGTCGACCTGATCAAGGCCCACCTGAACCCGACGCTGCGACTGTCGACGATCGTGCTCACCATGTACGACGGCCGCACCCGCCTCGCGTCCCAGGTGGCCGATGAGGTGCGTGCGCACTTCGGCGACACGGTGCTGAACACGGTCATCCCGCGCAGCGTGCGCTTGTCGGAGGCGCCCAGCTATGGGCAGTCGGTGATGACGTACGACCCGGGGTCGAGCGGCGCGATGGCGTACATGGACGCGGCCCGCGAGATAGCCCACCGCGCCACAGTCTCCTAACCACCAACGACAACCCGGCCCCCAACGGCCGATCAACCGCCAACGGCCCTTCGGCCACCAACGACCGATCAACCGCCAATGGCCATCCGACCCACCAACGGCAATCCGGCCTACCAACGGGTCGCTCGGCCCCAATGGTCGGCCAACCAGCAACAGCCACCCGGCGATCAACTGGCTGGCTCACCATCGACGCCCGCTCGCCCGCTTAGGGTCGGCTAGGACCGCCATCGAGCCGCCTACGGTCGGCCAGCCACCGACGGCCGCCTGGGCGCCTACGGCTGCTCGGCCACCGACAGCCGTCTGGCCGTCCCGGTCGGCTAACTACTGACCGGCCGCCTAGCCGGGCCACGGCTGGCTGCCATTGACCGGCCGGCTGGCCGTTCCACGGCCGCGCTAGCCACCGACCGGCCGCCTGCCCACCCACCGCTGCCCGGTCACCGACAGCCGCCCGGTCACTGACAGCCGCCTGCCCACCGATGGCCGCCTGGCCGCCTACGGCCACCTGACTACTGACCGTCCGCCTATCCACCGACCTTCGCCTGGCCGCCCGCAGTCGGCTAACCACGGATGGCCGCTAGCCACCAACAGCCGCGTAATCACCAACGCTCGCCTGGCCGCGAACCGCGCCACCCAACTTCCGGGATCGTGCCCCCGGTAATGCGGCCCCCGGGATCGTGCCCCCGGTTTGTGGCCCACCGGGATCGTGCCTTTCGGGATCGTGCCCTCCTCGGGATCGTGGCCCCCGGGATCGTGCCCCCCGGGACCGCGCCTTCTGGGGTTGTGTCCTTGAGAGCGTGTCCCGAGTCCGTGTGCCCAGGTTCGTGTGTCCGGGATTGTGTGGCGGGACTGGGTGGCCGGACTGCGTCTCCTGGGCGCGTTCCCCGTAGCCCCCTCACCTCCTCCTGCTCCTGCCTTCCGGCCGCGTCCTTTAGCCGTTTCCCGTGACGCCGTTGCGGTGGGTTCGGGTTCTTGGGTGAGGCGGGTTTTGATGGCGATGCCCCCGCAGGGCGAGAGGGAGTGGATGAGGGAGGGCGAAACGAGGGTGGGTTGGGGTCCAGTCACGGGTTGGGCAGGTTTGTGACCGTGTCGGTGTAAATCCAACCGGACGGTGTGTGGCGAGGGGGCACTCGGTCGGGCCCGCAACGGTAACCTCTCCTGGAGTGACCGGAATCGACCGGGTGGATGAGGAGACGCAGTGAGCCAGCAGCGGCGGGGATTGGGCAAGGGACTCGGGGCGCTCATCCCGACCGGTCCCATCGTTGACGGCACGGGGGCGGCGCCGGCCCCGGCCAACGGGTCAACGGAGGAGATGGGTCCCAAGCCGATCGCCGGAGCGTACTTCAAGGAGGTCGCGCTCAAGGCCATCGTCCCCAACCCCCGGCAGCCGCGTGACATCTTCGATGAGGAGCGCCTGGAGGAACTGGCGGCGTCCATCCGCGAGGTCGGCCTGCTGCAACCGATCGTGGTGCGCTCGATCGGCGGTGGCCAGTATGAGCTGATCATGGGGGAGCGGCGCTGGCGGGCGTGCAAGCAGGCCGGCCTGGACCCGGTGCCCGCGATCGTGCGCAACACCCAGGACACCGACCTCTTGCGGGACGCGCTGATCGAGAACCTCCAGCGTGAACAGCTGAACGCCCTTGAAGAGGCGGCGGCGTACCAGCAACTCCTTGACGACTTCCAGGCGACGCACGAACAGCTGGCACAGAAGGTCGGTCGCTCCCGCTCTCACATCACCAACACCCTGCGTCTGCTGAACCTCCCTCCTGACGTCCAGCTGAAGGTCGCCGCCGGGACCATCAGCGCCGGACACGCGCGGGCGCTCCTCGGCCTAGACAACGCAGAGGAGCAGATCCAGCTCGCCAAGCGGATCGTGGCCGAGCTGCTGTCGGTACGGGCGGTCGAAGAGATCGTCGCCATGGGCAGCGCCAAGGCGGCCAAGAAGGCACCCCGCGAACGCCAGCCGGTCAAGCCCACCGCCCCCGGTCTCACCCACCTTGCCGACCGCCTCTCGGACCACTTCGAAACCAAGGTGAAGGTGGACCTGGGACGGCGAAAGGGCCGCATCGTCGTGGAGTTCGCCACGATCGACGATCTGGAGCGCATCATCGGCACGATGGCCCCGGAGGCAGCCCGAGCGATGAGAGAATCCGAGGACTGACCCCCGAAGTTGCCGAGGACTGACCCCCGAAGTTCCGGCTCTAGGCTCCGTCTGTCGCTCGGTACCAGGTCTAAGAACACGAGCGAGACGCCTGCTGCACTGAGGAGATGCGAAGACCGCACTCCGGCTGAGACCGGAACGGACGGCATGGGCAAGGGCGAGATGCACGGCGACGGCGACCCCTACGGCCGCCTCCGACTCGGCATCTTCCACGGACGCTGCGTCCGAGCCGTCAACGCCTTGCCGGGACCGGTCCGGGCCGGTTGATGGTTGAGGACCGGCCGTCAGGGTGCTGGCCCTCCTGGGGGTCAGGCCGGTCGACTGTTCTTATGGCGTCTCGGGAACCGAGGTTGGGCTCTGAGACCCAAGAAGGGTGAGCGCGGCATCTCCGTGTTTCACGTGAAACACGTTGCTCAGCGCGTGGTGGGTGGGGGCGGCAGTTCGGCCGTGTAGCCCGCCTTTGTAGCCGTCGTGTGGGTCGTGTGCGGTGACATCCGCAAAACATAAGCAAGGAGAGGCATCTCACCCTAATCGGTGAGCCGAGCGGAGGCGCGGCGTCTTGGAATGCAGCGCCGGGGTGCGCAGCATCGCCAAGCGGAGTAGTGCGGGCAGAGGCAAGCGCGAGGTGAGCCATCCGAGGGGTAAGTCATCTCGACGGTGACCATCCCGAAGGGTGAACTAATGCGGGGGTTCGGGGGCGGGTAGGCGTCCTTGGCTCAGTCGTAGGGTGCGACGGCGTGAGTCCTGACAAGCGCGGGGCGCAAGTGGGGGTCGTGGACGGAAGTGGAGGTCCGGGCAAGTGAGTGGCGGTGGGGTGCGGGGCGAATTGGTGAGATGCGGTCAGCGGGCCATGGCTCAGCCGTGGGGTGTGGAAGCGCGAGCGTGACGCGGGGACGGAGAACATGGGTGGCGACGACCGGGCGAGCGATGGTGGAGCGGGGGGAGGAGGGAGAGGGCGAGCGAGGGCTTTGGGGCTTGGGGATATTGGAGGGTGAGGAGTCGGCTGGTAGGTGAGTGGTGGGCCAGCCGCATCGGGCTCACCGACACCGGTTTCGAGAGCAGGAGCACCTGCGCTGATCGCGCGAGTTGTTGCTGCTTGGCTAATGTCGAGCGCCGGTGGGGCACTGATTCTTGGGGGGAGTCCGCGGCACCACGATCAGTAGCTGGCCGTCGTCGTGGCCGCTGAGCCGCACACGGCCGCACAGCTGGGAGTCCTCGTCGGGCGCGTTTCACGTGAAACGTTGCCGTGGTGGAGTGTCGATCGGCTGCCGCTGCCGCTGCCGCTGCCGCTGCCACCGCCGCTGCCACCGCCGCTGCCACCGCCGCTGCCACCGCCGCCCGCTGCCCGCTGCCCGCTGCCCGCTGTCCGGTGCTCGCGGTTCGCGTTCGCGGCTCGCTGCCTTTCGCAGTCGCGGTTGTGGTCTGGCTGGAGCTGCGGTGGCAAGTGCGTCTGGGGGTCGGTGGGGACTGGCAGGCTGCCTGGTCTTCTGTGGCTTGCCGGGGTTCCGGAAGCGTGTTGGCCCGGGCCGCCTTGTTTCACGTGAAACAAGGCGGCGGGTGCTCTGTTCCGTGCGGGTGCCGGTGGTGGGGAGTCGGAAGTTCAGCGCCGCTGGAGCATGGGGAGCTTCGGTTGTGAGGGCGGTTTCACGTGGGACCGGGGGTGCCTTGGTTAGCTTGTGGAGGCTTTGCGGAGGGAGTCTAGGAAGTCGTCCACGTGGTCTTCCGTTGTGTCGAAGGCGGTCATCCAGCGGACGGTGCCGGCGGGCTCGTCCCAGAAGTGGAAGAGGTAGCGCTGCAGAAGAGACTTCGCGACCTCGTGGGGGAGGGTGGCGAAGACGGCGTTGCTTTGTACGGGGTAGGCCAGGGAGACGCCTGGGATGTCCTTCAAGCCGTCCGCTAGGCGGGTGGCCATGTGGTTGGCGTGGGTGGCGTTCTCGCGCCAAAGGTCGTCCGTTAGGAGGGCCGTCAGTTGGGTTGAGATGAAGCGCATCTTCGAGGCCAGTTGGAGGGACTGGCGGCGGAGGAAGGGGATTGCGGTCGCCAGAGATGGGTTCAGGACTACTACGGCCTCTGCGGCCAGGGCGCCGTTCTTGGTGCCGCCGAAGCTGAAGATGTCCACGCCTGCGTCGGTGGTGATCGACCTCAGGTCGCAGCCCAGGTACGCGGCGGCGTTCGCGAGGCGGGCGCCGTCGACGTGGAGTCTCAAGCCTGACTCGTGGGCTGTCTCGGCGAGGGCGGCTATCTCCTCGGGGGAGTAGCAGGTGCCGAGTTCGGTTACCTGGGAGATCGAGACGACCGTGGGCTGCGGTTCGTGGTGGAGGCCCAGGACGTTGAGGCGGGACTTGATGTCTGCGGGGCGGAGTTTGCCGTCTTCGGTGGGGACCGTCAGGAGCTTCACCCCGAGCAGGCGTTCCGTGGCGCCCGTCTCGTGCGTGGCGATGTGGGCGGTCTCGGCGCAGATGATGCCGTCGTAGCGGCCGAGCATGGAGGCGAGGCCGACCATGTTGGCGCCTGCGCCGTTGAGGACGGGGAAGCCTTGGGCGGTCGGGCCGAAGACCTCCCTGATCTTGTCCTCGAAGGCGGCCGTCCAGGTGTCGTCGCCGTAGGCGGGGGCGTCCCCGTGGTTCGCGGCGGTCATGGCGGCGAGGATCGTCGGGTGCACGCCGGCGTGGTTGTCGCTGGCGAAGCTCTTGGGGTACGTGGAATCGAACAGCACACCGTAAGGCTACTTAGGTCACTGACACCGAGTCGGTGCCAAGCCAACCTCGCGCGAAGCGCCCCTAGCGGCCCCACTGGGACGGGTTGGCGCCCACCTCGCGCGAAGTGCTCCCTAGCGGCCCCGCTGGGACAGGTTGGCGTCCAGCTTGCGCGAAGCCCCCTAGCCGCCCACTGCGCCAACTTCGCCAACTTCGGGCGAAGCCCCCTCTACGCCCACCTCGCGCGAAGCGCGCCTTACGCAAGTTACCTATGCAGGCGCCCCTATGCAGGCGCCCCTCAGCGACTTGCGCGGGTGGCGGCGTTCTGGAGCAGGGCGCGGCAGAGCTCGCCCAGGTCCTGGCCGGCCGCCTCCGCCGCCATCGGCAGCAGTGACGTCTCCGTCATCCCCGGCGCCACGTTCACCTCAAGGAAGTGGGGCACGCCGGCGGCGTCCACGATCAGATCCGTACGCGAGACGTCCCGCAGCCCCAGCGCCGTGTGCGCCGTCACGGCGGTCTCGGCGCACGCCGCGGCGGCCGCGGCGGACAGGCGGGCGGGGGCGAAGAACTCGGTGTGGCCGGCGGTGTAGCGGGCGGCGTAGTCGTAGACCCCTTCGTCGGGCACGATCTCCACGGCCGGCAGCGCGACCGGGCCGTTGCCGAGGTCGACGACGGAGACCGCCACTTCGACGCCCTCGACGTACCGCTCGATGAGCGCCGTGTCGCCGTACGCGAAACAGCCGACCATGGCGGCGGGCAGCTCCTCGGCCGTACGGACGAAGGAGGCGCCGAGTGCGGAGCCGCCGCGCGCGGGTTTGACGAACAGCGGCAGCCCGAGCCGCTCGACGATGCGCCCCAGCACCACGGTCGCGCCGAGGTCGTGGAAGGTCTCCTTCGGCAGGGTGACGGACGCGGGGGTGCGGAGGCCGACGGAGCGTACGACGGCCTTGGCGGTCGGCTTGTCGAAGGCGACCCGGCACGCGTCGGGGTCGGCGCCGACGTAGGGGACGTCGAGCAACTCAAGGACGGAACGGATGGCGCCGTCCTCGCCCGCACCGCCGTGGAGCGTGACGAACACCGCATCGGGCGGGTCGGCCAGGATCGAGGGGACAAGCGAGGCGTCGGTGTCGCGCGCCTCGACGTCGATGCCCGTGGCCCGCAGCACCTCGCTGACCCGGCGACCTGAGCGCAGAGACACCTCTCGCTCGTAGGAGAGACCTCCGGCCAGCACGATCACGTGGCCCAGATCGCTCATCACAACTCCTCCGCTGACGACACGCTGTCCAACCGTACCGGCGCTGGGGATGGGGGGTGTACGTGAGGTGCTATGTGCGGCGATCCCATCCCATCTCAGCCGGATTCCTTGGGGAAAAGGAGAACGGGAGGGCGCACGGCGCGCCCTCCCGTTCCGACGAATACGACCCGGCTAGGCCAGGTCGGGCCCTGGCGTGTCGACGCCCTGGTGCTCGCGCGTGGACCCGGTGCCGAACGTGTCGCGCAGCTGCATCTCCTGCTCGATCACGCCGGCGAGCCTGCGTACGCCCTCGCGGATGCGGTCGGGCTCGGGGAAGCAGAAGGACAGCCGCATGTGGCGGGCCCCGCTTCCGTCGGAGAAGAACCCGGTGCCGGGCACGAACGCGACCCGCTCGGCCACGGCCCGCGGCAGGATCGCCTTGGAGTCGAGCCCTTCGGGCAGGGTGGCCCACACGAAGAAGCCGCCTCCGGGACGGGTCCACGTCACCTCGGGCGGCATCAGCGATTCGAGCGCGTCGAGCATCGCGTCGCGGCGCTCGCGGTAGAGCTCGCGGAAGGATTTGATCTGCTCGCGCCACGGCTGCGTGGCCAGGTATTGGCCGACGGCGAGCTGCGTGAACGAGGAGTGGGACAGCACGGCCGACTCCATGGCGAGCACGAGCTTGTCGCGGATGGCGTGGGGCGCGAGCGCCCAGCCGACGCGGAAGCCGGGGGCCAGCGTCTTGGAGAACGAGCCGAGGTAGACGACGCCGTCGGGGTTGTCGGCGCGCAGCGCGCGCAGCGGCTCGCCGTCGAAGCCGAGCAGCCCGTACGGGTTGTCCTCGATGACCAGGATCCCGGCCCGCTGGCAGATGTCGAGCACCTGCTGGCGGCGGGCGATGTTGAGCGTGACACCGGCCGGGTTCTGGAAGGTCGGGATCGTGTAGAGGAACTTGACGGGCGCGCCCGCGGTCTCGAGGGCGTAGATCGTCTGGGCCAGCGACTCGGGCACGATGCCCTGGTCGTCCATGGCGATGTGGACGACCTTGGCCTGATAGGCGGCGAACGTGCCGAGGGCGCCCACGTAGGAGGGGCCCTCTGCGAGCACCACGTCGCCCGGGTCGATGAAGATCCGGGTGATGAGGTCGAGGGCCTGCTGCGACCCGACGGTGACGACGACGTCGTTCGCCCCGGCGTTGATCCCCTCCAGCTTCATGACCTCGCAGATCTGCTCGCGCAGGTGCAGGTCACCCTGGCCGGAGCCGTATTGCAGCGCGACGGGGCCGCGCCGCGTGACGAGGTCGGAGACGAGCTCGCCGACCATGTCGAGGGGAAGGGCCGTGACGTACGGCATGCCGCCGGCGAGCGAGACCACCTCGGGCCTCGACGCGACGGCGAAGAGAGCTCGGATCTCGGAGGCGACCATCCCGGTAGCTCGCGCGGCGTACCGATCGACGTAGGCGTCGATGCGCGACCCTTGGGTCGCGGGTGTCTGACCGTGATCCAGCTCTTCTGTCACGGCCCACCTCCTAGGTGTCTATATCGGACTGAAATACCAGATTACGCCAGACGGACATGTCGCCCGTGACCGGGCTGGACCGTCGTGGTGTCCGCTGACGACATCTGTACTGGGCTACGATGCCACCTGTGGACGCGGTTTTCGCGCGCTTTTCCGGGTCAACGATAGGGGCGGTAGTTGTCGCGCCGGCTGGTCAACATAACCCTGGACAATCTTGAAGATCTGCCGCGCCGCTGCCGGCGGTGCGTGTTCTGGGAGCTGGATCCCGTCAACGAGGAGCGGGCGCTCGGCTCGGGCGACCCGGGTCTTGAGAAGGAGGCGTGGCTCTCGGGCACGCTGCTGGATTGGGGCAGCTGCGGCAAGATCGTGTACGTCGACGGGGTGCCTGCCGGGTTCGTGCTCTACAGCCCGCCCCTTTACAGCCCGCGCTCGGTGGCCTTTCCCACCTCGCCGGTCAGTGCCGACGCGGTCTTGCTGATGACGGCCCACATCATTCCGGAGTTCTCGGGTGGCGGGCTCGGGCGCATGCTGATTCAGGGTGTCGCCAAAGACCTGACGCGGCGCGGGGTGAAAGCCATTGAAGCGTTCGGGGACTTGAAGTGGGAAGAACCAAGTTGCGTAGTTCCAGCGGAATACTTGCTTTCTGTGGGGTTTAAGACCGTGCGTCCGCATTTGCGTTTTCCGCGCTTGCGGCTGGAGCTCAAGAGCGCAGTCTCGTGGCGTGAGGACGTCGAGGTGGCTCTCGAACGCCTCCTGGGCTCCATGAGTCCGGAACGCGCCCTGCGTCCCGTCTGACGGCTTCACAGCCCCGCGCGACGGCTTCACAGGCCCGCCCGACAGCGCCGACAGGCGCCACAGGCGCCACAGCCCCCCGTACGCACACCTGCCAAGCGGAAAGCCCCTCGCGGACCGAACCGCGAGGGGCTTTCGCAGGGCGCAGCGCGTCCCCCGAGCGGGCAACCCATCCGCCGGAAGACGAGCTAGATGATGCCCTCGAGCTCGCGCAGCAGCATGGCCTTCGGCTTGGCGCCGATGATCTGCTTCACGACCTCGCCGTTCTTATAGACGTTCAGGGTCGGGATCTGGAGTACACCGAACTGACGCGGAACCTCGGGGTTGGCGTCGATGTCGAGCTTGACGATCTCCAGCTTGTCGCCGTGCTCCTTGGCGATCTCCTCGAGGATGGGCGCGACCTGACGGCACGGGCCGCACCACTCGGCCCAGAAGTCGACCAGGACGGGCTTGTCGCTCTTGAGGACCTCGGAATCGAAATTGGCGTCGGTGACAGCCTTCACGGTGCGCTCCTTACTTCTCGTTGTTGGCCAGCCAGCGCTCGGAGTCGAGCGAGGCGGCGCAGCCGGTGCCGGCCGCGGTGATGGCCTGGCGGTAGGTGTGGTCGACGACGTCGCCGGCGGCGAACACGCCCTCGATGTTGGTCGCGGTGGAGGGGGACGCCACCTTGATGTAGCCGTTCTCGTCGAGGTCGATCTGGCCCTTGACCAGCTCGGTGCGCGGGTCGTGGCCGATGGCGAGGAACAGCGCGTCGGTCGCGAGCTCGCACTCCTCGCCCGTCTTGACGTTGCGCAGCTTGACCGCCTCGACCCTGGAGTCGCCGAGCACGTCGACGACCTCGGAGTCCCAGACGAAGCGGATCTTGTCGTTGGCGAGCGCGCGATCCTGCATGATCTTGCTGGCCCGCAGCGTGTCGCGGCGGTGCACGACGGTCACCATGCGCCCGAACCTGGTCAGGAACGTGGCCTCCTCCATCGCGGTGTCGCCGCCGCCGACGACCACGATGTCCTTGTTGCGGAAGAAGAAGCCGTCACAGGTCGCACACCAGGACACGCCGCGGCCGGAGAGCCGCTTCTCGTTCTCGAGGCCGAGCTCGCGGTAGCCGGAGCCCATGGCCAGGATGACCGACTTGGCGTAGTAGGTCTCGGTGTGGGTCTTGACCACCTTGGGGTCGGCCTGCAGATCGACCTCGACCACGTCGTCGGCGACCAGCTCGGCACCGAATCGCTCGGCCTGCTTGCGCAGGTTGTCCATCAGGTCGGGACCCATGATGCCGTCGGGGAACCCGGGGAAGTTCTCCACGTCGGTGGTGTTCATCAGCGCGCCACCCGCGGTGACGGAGCCCTCGAAGACGAGCGGCTTGAGCTCGGCACGAGCGGAGTAGACGGCCGCCGTGTAACCGGCAGGGCCGGAACCAATGATGATCACGTTACGAACGTCGCTCAACGCTCCCACGCCTTCCTCGTCTGTCGATGCCACCGGCGACAACAGATCCTAGGCCGCAGTGATTCCCGCCCTACCCCACAACGCCGGGACAAACGAAAGAGCCCGCGAGAAGCGGGCTCTGACGTCGGGCTTCGCAGCCGGCGGACCTGGCCGGTGGCGGTGGTCTACCAGCGGCCCAGGGCGGGCTTGCGCAGGTTCTTGCAGTTGAACGGATCGACGACGTCGATGCGGATCCTCTTGGTCGACTGCTGCTTCCAGCTCGCGACCAGCAGCGCCTCCTGGCCGTTGTACTGGCCCTGGTCAACCGCGAACACGTCGAGCTTGGAGCGGTTGGAGACCGCGCTGACGCACTTGGCGACCTTGTCGGCGTCGTTGGAGTCGCCGTGCAGTATCGGAGCGGGCGCCAGGAACAGCTCGAGCGGCCTGCGCAGCTCGGGGTCGCTGTAGTTGTGGTCGCTGTTGGTCAGGGCGTAGCCCCGCGGCGGCTTCGACGGGGTCGCCCGCATCGAGCTCTGCTGGGGCTGCGGGGCGGCCGAGGACGTCGAAGGAACCGGCTGCGCCACCGGAGGCGCCGGCGACTCACCGCCACTGGCCAGCAGGGCCGTGCCGGCCACCGCGGACCCGGCCACGACGGCCGCCGCGGCGGCGGCCGCGACCGCGGGCATCGCCCACCGGCGCCGCCTGATCGACCGGCTCTTCGCCGGGACGACCGTGCCGTCGTCGGAGACCACGCCGAGCCGCACCGGCTCAGGCACGCCGGCCGGTCCGGTCGAAGCCGGCTCGGGGACCTCGGCGGGCGAGTCCCCGGACAGACGCGTCGGCTCCGGGACCTGAGCAGGCACGTCCCGATGGAGCCGCACGGGCTCGGGGACCTCCGCCGGCCGCTCCCACGGGGCGTCCCGCATGAGCTCATCCCAGTCCGGTGGTTCCGCGAGGCCGACACCCCCGCCACGCCTGGACTCGGCCTCGGCGGCCAGCGCCTTGTCGATGCGCAGTGCGACACCCATCGGCATGGCCGGTGTGGGCGTCGCGGCCAGCACCTCGCGAACCGCCGCCAGGTCGGCCAGTAGCTCCCCACAGGGGTCGCAGACCGCGAGATGCTCGCGGACCCGGCGTGCCGCGTCGGCGTCCAGGAGACCCTCGGCCAGCTCGGCGAGGATTTCCAGATCGTAGTGCGTATCACCCGTCACGAAGTTCTGCTCCCTTCGCGGATGAGACGCGATTCAAGTCGGTTCGGTTCCGCAGATGCGAAAGAATTGGGGCAAGTTTCGCGCGCCCTCGGGCGCACCGGCTCTTCACCGTGCCACTCGGCACTTGCAGCACCTGAGCTGCGTCTTCGACTGAGTAGCCCATCATGTCCACCAGCACGAGCGCGGCCCGCTGGTCGGCGGGCAGCATTTTCAGCGCGGCCGAAACCTCCATCGACACCTCGCGCTCGACAGTCTGGTCGGGCAGCGGGGTCTCGCGCTCCGCGGCCTCGATCAGCTCGTCGTCGGCGACGGGCCGGACGGATTTACGGCGCATCCTGTCAAGGCAGGCGTTGACCACGATGCGGTGCAGCCAGGTGGTGACGGCCGCTTCGCCGCGAAACGTGGCGGCCTTGCGGTAAGCGGAGACGAAGGCGTCCTGCACGGCGTCGGCGGCCTCGTCGGGGTCACCGAGCGTGCGCAGGGCGACCGCCCACATGCGGTCGCGGTGTCTCTTGACGATTTCGCTGAAGGCGTGTGGATCCCCGTTGATATGTGCGGTCAGCAGCTCGGCGTCTGTGACCGCCGGCCGCTCCGCTGCTGAGGGTGTCTCGGGTGGGGAGTTCACAAGAGAGTTTCCTGATTATGCCGATCCGGGAGAGTGCACCACTACCTCATAGATGGTGCCATGAAAAGTGCCCGCATCTGTCGGAACGCGCGTAAACCAGATCAAAACGTACTGGCCGGTCACCGCCTGTTCCGGAGCGAGAGTGGTCTTACCTGCGGCGTTCTTCTTCGTGGCGACGGTCTTGAGCGACCCGAGCTCAGGGGAGTCGCCCACCTTGAGCTCGACGGTCGCGCCCTGTGCGTCGGACAGCGTAGCGACCACGTCGCTGATCTGCACGGACTTGCCCATGTCGAGCAGCAGGCCCACGCCGTCCTTGAGTCTGCCCAGGTCGGCGCTGGTGTAGGTCTCGGTCTTCCACAGCGTGGAGGGCTTGCCGTCGATGGCCAGCTTGGCGAGGTCGGGCTTCTCGTCGCCGTCGCCGAGCGGGTCGAAGCCCTGCGCCTTGACCGGCTTGACGGTCTGCGTCTCCACCGGCGCGGAGGCCGACGCGGTGGGGCTGGCGCTGGTCGTCTGGGCCGTCGTCGGGCTGCCGAGGCTGCGGCCGATCGTCCACGCGCCCACGCCCACGGCGGCGATGACGAGCAGCACCACGAGCGTCATCAGCACCCGGTTGAGCGTGCTGCCGCCCCCGCCGGACGGCCGGCGCGGCTGCATCACCGGCGGCAGGGGAGGCGGGGCCGACTGCTGCCGGTGGGCGATGTCGAGACCCTCGGTGTGGGACGCCGAGGCGACCGCCGGGGTGGAGGGATAGGAGATCGGGATCGGCATCGGCCTGGCGACGTCGGCCAGCGCCTCGGCCACCTCCGACGGGCTCGACAGCGCGCCCTGGCCCCTGCGCGACTCGGGCAGGCAGGCCCGCACGGTGACCGTGTCGAGGTAGCCGGGCACGCCCGCGGTCACCTGGCGGGGCGTGCAGAAGTGGCCGTCGTTCATGGGGGCGGCGGGCAGGCCGCCCTCTTCCTCGTCGCCCGGCCAGTGGCCGGTCAGGCCCGCGTACAGCAGCCGGCCGAGGCCCTCGGCGTCGTCGAGCGCGGGCTGGTCGGTGGTCAGGCCCCACATGGCGGCGTCGACGGCGACGCCGAGCACCTTGACCGTGTTGCCGGTCGTCCACACCAGGTGGGCGGGGCGCAGGCACAGGTGGTAGAGGTGGGCCTCGTGGGCGTGCGCGAGCGCCTCCGCGGCCTCGGCGATCAGCCCTGCCGCGCGCTCGGGCTCCAGCGGTCCGGCGGCGAGCAGGTCGGTCAGCGACTCGCCGGTGACCCACTCGCTGACGACGTAGGCGTGCTTGTCGTCCTCGGCGGCGTCGAAGACCTGCGTGAGCCGGGGATCGGTGAGCCGGCTGGCCGCGCGGGCGGCCGTGACGACCTCGTGGACGCGCGGGAAGTCGGGGGCGAAGGTGTGGACGGCGACGGGACGGGCGAGGATCTCGTCGATGGCCTTCCACAGGGTGGCGCCGTCGGACTCGCTGACGCGATCTTCGAGCCGGAAACGCTCGGCGAGACGGGTGCCGGGTGCGACGGCCGACGTGCTGCTCACTGGCTCACTCCGCTTGGCCGATCGGGCGTGCTCATGGTTCGACTCACCTGCGTGGTGGTGTCCCACGAAGGCACGCTATGCCGGGTGGATCCGCCCACGCCCCTCCTGCTTCCATTCGCGCGTGTCGGGTTCCATGGTAGTGCCGAGGAGATTCCGCCCGCGTTCTTTACCGACCTACCCGCCTCGCGACCATCCCAACGATCGAGTTGACCTCCGGGATGCGCATTCTGTGGGCTACGCCGAGATAGAGCAACATTCCCAGACCGCCGCCGATCGCCAGGACGATCACGGAGTTGAGGAAGTCGAGCCCGCCGAACACGGTGGTGATCACCCAGACCGTGGCGAGCGCGAGCACGGCGGTGGGCAGCGCCGCGAGATACATCCTGGTCATCGCCATGCCGACGGCCCAGCCGTCCAGACCCCGCACCCGGCGGGCGGCCAGCCACCAGGCCAGCACCGCGCCCAGCCCGTACGCCACCGCGTACGCCAGCGCCAGCCCCATCACCGCGTACGTGGCCGGCAGCAGGAGGTGGAACAGCACCATGAGCACCGCGTTGACCGCGGTCGTGCCGGCCCCGATGAAGACGGGCGTACGCGTGTCGCCGAAGCTGTAGAAGACCCGCAGCAGCAGCTGGAACACCGCGAACGGCACCAGCGCGAGCCCATAGACCTGCAGCACGTTGCCGATGTAGACGGCGTCGGCCACGGAGTTGGCGCCGTGGCCGTAGATGGGCACGGTGATCGCCGGCCCGACCACCATGAGCAGCAACGACACGGGCACCATGAGCGCGCAGACCAGCCGTACGCTCGACCCGAACTCGGCCCGCACGTCACCGAAGCGCCCGTCGGCCACGGCCCTGCTCATTCGGGGCAGCATCGCGGTGATCACGGAGACGCCGATCACGCCGTAAGGAAGCTGGAAAAGCTGGAACGCCAGCGTGTACGGGCTGATGCCGTGCCCCGCCACCTCGTCACCCGCGGCGCTCGCCAGGTTGGTGGTCAGCATGAAGCCGGCCTGCGTGACGATGACGTAGCCGATCGTCCAGACACCGGCCTTGCCCATCTCGCCGAGCCGCGCGTTACGCAGGTCGAAGCGCGGCACGAACTGGAACCCGGCCCGCCGCAGCGCCACGATGAGCACCGCCGCCTGCGCCACGATGCCGGCCGTGGTGCCGACGCCGAGCAGCGCCAGGTCACCGGTGGTGACGCGGGAGATGTCGTTGCCGGGCCCGGCCACCGCGTAGAGCAGGAACACGCAGATGACGACCAGGTTGTTGACGACCGGCGCCCACATGGGGGCGCCGTAGCGGTCGCGGGTGTTGAGTATGGCGCCGGCCACCGCGCCCACGCCGAAGAAGGCGAGCTGCGGCAGGATGAACCTGGCCAGCGTGACCGCGACGTCGTATTCCCTGCTGCCGTGGTCCCAGACCGTGTAGAGGTCGATGAGCAGCGGCGCGGCCAGCACGGCGATCGCGGCGACCACGACGAGCGCGCCGGTCGAGAGCGTCAGCAGCCGCTGCTCGTAGGCCCTGCCGCCGTCGGCGTCGTGCTGCTGGGCCCGCACGATCATCGGCACCACGACGCTGCTCAGCACACCGAGCAGCAGCAGGTCGAGGATGCTGTACGGGATCGCGTACGCGGCGTTGTAGGCGTCGCCGAGCGCGGCCGTGCCGATGGCGTAGGCCAGCACCATCGTCCGCACGAACCCCGTGACCCTGGACACCATGGTGCCGGCCGCCATGATGGCGCTGGCCCGCAGCATGCGGCTCATACGGTCTCACTCTCCCGGGTCTTGGTACGCGCGAGCTTGCGCTGCGACCTGCGCCGCAACAGCCGTGTGACGACGGCGGCGAGCATCACGGTCAGCGCGGCGCCCACGATCACCAGGGCGATGCCGGTGTAGCCGGTGGTGCGGATCGTCAGCCGCTGCGGCTTGCCGTAGGGCTGGCCGTCGGGGGTCTTGAGCTGCACGGTCACCGTGGCGTCGCCGCTGGTGTCGGGGGTGGCGTTCATCGTCACCTGGAACGTGGTGCTCTGGCCTGGGCCGATCGTCCGCGTCTCCTCGACGATCTTGATCTGCAGCAGCTCGGGGTTGTCGGACTTGACGTCGATGTAGAGGGCGACGGGGTGACCCATGCCGTTCTTCACGCTGATGGGCACCACGCCGCTGCTGCCGGCCAGGGTGCGGGGGCCGCCCACGCCGAAGATCTGGATCTTGTTGGTGGTGTTGGTGACGGCGGTGCCGACCATCTTGGCCGCGGCGCGTCCGGCGCGGGTGCTGTCGCGCCAGGCCGACGAGGTCAGGCGGAGCACGGCGGCGTCGAAGCTGGACGGCGCGCCGTCGATGGTGACCCGGGACAGCAGCTGCGCCATCGACCACGACTCCTTGACCGAGTCGAGGTATTTGCCGGACAGCTCCTGCTTGCGGTTCTGGTCGGTGTAGGTCAGCCCGGCGCGCGGCACGGACGTCTTGCCCGGCTTGAGCGACTCCAGCGTGGTCAGCTGCAGCCAGGGAAGCCGGCTCGCGGTCTTGAGCAGCGAGCTGACCAGCGCCGGGTTGGGGTTCCACCGCCGGGAGGGCGCGACGACCAGCGACCGCGGCACGGTCTGGCCCGGCTCCGCGGAGATCATCGCGGTCTCGGCGATGAACCGCTGCCTGGTCAGCGCCTGCGAGGTGGGCGCGGTCGGCTCGAACAGGCGGCTCAGCTCGGGGTCGGCGACCAGCGCGGTGACCGGGCCGTTGACCGAGTCGAGCGTCGCGGCGGCGTCGGGCGTGGTGGGGACGGGCGGCTGCGGCGGCAGGTTGGTGGAGTTGAGCAGCACGGTGTTGACGCCGCTGACCGCGAGCAGGTCGAGCGCGTCGGGGTCGAGCACGCCGGCGGCCGGCCAGTTGAGGTTGGTCTTGGCCTTGGCGCTGAGCAGCTGCTGGGCCTTCTGGCCGCCGAGCTCGACGGCCCTGCGGGTCTGCGGGTCGAGCCCCTGGTGGGCCAGCGCCGCCACGTCGGGGTCGGCGTAGGGGAGCGCCACCACGGGGGAGGCGGCCAGCGAGGTGCGCATATCGGTCAGCCACTGGCCCGCCGCTGCGCTGGGCGGCTGGGAGCGCTTGCCGTCCTTCGTCTTGACCTGGTAGCCCTTGGTCATCGCGCTGAGGTCGTCGAGCAGCGCGGGATCGACCACCCAGGTGACGCTGCTCGGGGCCGACTGCGCGATGCTGAGCAGGTCGGCCAGCCGGCCGCGGCCGGTCACGGCCTGGCTGAGCTTGTCGTCGAGGAACAACGGGCCCTTGCCGGGCGCGTCGGGGTCGGTGTCGGTGGCCCGGCGCGGCTGGTCGATGACGGGCAGCACGACGGCGAGCTTGTTGCGCGGCGGGCGCGGCGTGGTGGGCGGCGCGTACGTCAGGAAGGTGCGCTGCGCGCTGAGCGGCACACCCCACTGGGCGACGTCGACCGCGATGGGATAGACGCCGAACTGCCGCAGGCCAAGCTGCACGGGCGTGGCCGTGATCTCCCAGCGCGCGGTGCCGCCCGCATCGAGCGGCTCGAGGTTCTGGAACGAGTTGCGCGTGGAGACGCTGCTCGGAAGCGTCGCGTTGTTCTGGTCGGCCTGGTAGGTGGCCATCGAGGCGCGGTCGGTGAAGGGCTGCGCGCTGTAGCGCAGCCGGACCTGGAGGCCGGACATCGCGGTGCCGGTGTCGTTGCGCACGGTGCCGGTGATCTTGATCACATCGGTCAGGCTCTTCGGCACCTCGGGCGTGATCGACGTGATCGACACGGCGAGCGTCTGCCGCCTGACCTCGGTCAGGACCGGCGTCGCGGCAGCCTCGCCGGGCGTCACAGCCATCGTGGGGGCGAGCAACGCGGCGGACAGCGCGGCGAGCAGCGTGGTCTTACGGATCACGCGCAGGCCCGAGCTGGACGAGGACGACACACGCCCGCAATGGTACGGGTTCAGTGCCGTCGCGCGACCGCCGCACGTGATCCCCGCGGGCGTGTGCCGCGGAGGTCCACCATCTTCCCGGGCAGGACGGCCAGCAGGTCGAGAGCCCTCATGGCGAGTGCGGTGTGCCGCTCTCCCGTGGGGGTGTAGATGAGTTCGTCGTCCGCGTGCAGCCGGTCGTCGATGAACATCGGCAGCGCGGCGGGCAGCAGCAGCGGGCACACGAGCCCGTCGGCGTAGTCGGTGGCCGCGTTGACGACGTGGGCGGGCGCGGGGCGTACCTGGCGGGCGCCGAGCAGCCCGCCGACGATGCCTGGCCGGGGCGGCGACGAGACGGGGGTGGTGACGGCGATGACGACCTCGCTGCCGACCCTGGTCGTGACGTCCAGCACCGTGACCATGAGGCAGCGTCCGGCGGCCGCGAAGACCGTCTCGGGCAGCTCTTCCGCGCATGTCATGGGACGCGGAAGGCGTACGATCTCATGATGGACCTGGTGTGCGAGGAGCCAGCGGTGGAGCGCGAGGGCGTCCTTCATATAGTCCTCCTTGCCGCATTCCAGTGCCCCCCGACGGTCCCTTGACCGACGGTAACCCGGACCTGGTGTGGCTCGGGGGATATGTTCCGGAAGCACACTCAGATAAGGCCGATCGCAGTTTGTCCGACTCAACTCTGACCGAAAGCCAGCAGCAGGCCATGAACGACCTGTTCCGCAAGATCGCCCCCGTCGCCGACGAGCTCGGCCGCCTGTTCGCCGCACAGGGCCACGAGCTCGCCCTCGTCGGCGGGCCCGTACGCGACCTGTTGCTCGGGCGCGCAGGCAACGACCTCGACCTGACCACCGACGCCCGCCCCGAGCAGGTGCTGGAGATCGCCAGAGACTGGGCCGACGCCGTGTGGACGATCGGCATCGACTTCGGCACGGTCGGCCTGCGCAAGGGCGACCGGCTGCTCGAGATCACCACGTACCGCAGCGAGTCCTACGACCCCAAGTCGCGCAAGCCCGAGGTCGTCTACGGCGACACCCTTGAGGGCGACCTGGAGCGGCGCGACTTCGCGGTCAACGCGATGGCGGTGCGGCTGCCCGCGCACGAGTTCGTCGACCCCTACGGCGGCCTGTCCGACCTGCGGGCGGGGCTGCTGCGCACGCCCGGCACCCCCGAGCAGTCGTTCGGCGACGACCCGCTGCGCATGCTGCGCGCGGCCAGGTTCGCCGCACAGCTCGGCTTCAGGGTCGATCCCGCGGCGGTGACGGCGATGACCGAGATGGCCGACCGCATCGAGATCGTCTCGGCCGAGCGCATCCGCGACGAGCTCGACAAGCTGGTCTGCGGCGCCCGCCCGCGCGAGGGCCTGCGGCTGCTGGTCGAGACGGGGCTGGCCGCCCACGTGCTGCCCGAGCTGCCCAAGCTGCGGCTGGAGATCGACGAGCACCACCGGCACAAAGACGTCTACGAGCACACGCTGACCGTGCTCGACCAGGCCATCGCGCAGGAGGAGGACGGCCCCGACCGCATCCTGCGCTGGGCGGCGATCATGCACGACATCGGCAAGCCCAAGACGCGCCGCCACGAGGTGGGCGGCCGGGTCTCGTTCCACCATCACGAGGTGGTCGGGGCGCAGATGACGAAGAAGCGCATGACGGAGCTGCGCTTCCCGAAGGACGTCGTCGCCGACGTGTCCCGGCTGGTGGAGCTGCACCTGCGCTTCCACGGCTACGGCACGGGGGAGTGGACCGACAGCGCCGTACGCCGCTACGTCCGCGACGCCGGCCACCTGCTCGACAGGCTGCACAAGCTGACCAGGGCCGACTGCACCACCCGCAACAAGCGCAAGGCGGCGGCGCTGTCGCGCACCTACGACCACCTGGAGGAGCGCATCGCCAGGCTGGCCGAGGAGGAGGAGCTGGCCAAGATCAGGCCCGAGCTCGACGGCAACGAGATCCAGCAGGTGCTCGGCGTCGGCCCGGGGCCGATCGTGGGGCGGGCCTACAAGTTCCTGCTCGACCTCAGGCTCGACAAGGGCGTGATCGGCAAGGAGGCCGCCACCGAGGCGCTGCTGGAGTGGGCGAGGTCAACCGACCTCGGTGCGTGAGGGCGCGGTGATCAGGCGGTAGCCGAGGGCGGCCAGCGGGTAGCCGAGCGCGATGATGGCGACGGCGGCGTACGACTTGCCGTCGGCCGGCAGGATCGCCGCCGACAGGGCCGCGGCCAGCACGTACATGCCGTTGAAGAGCATGTCGTAGATGGAGAACGCGCGGCCCCTGTAGATGTCCTCGACGTCGCGCTGGACGGTGGTGTCGGCGCAGATCTTCACGCTCTGCCCGGCCACCCCCAGCACGAACCCGGCGACCGGCAGCCCCCACTCCTGGAAGGGCAGCACCAGCACCGCGGTCAGCGCCCCGGCCGCGACCAGCGCGATCTGCACCCACCGCTCGATGCCGAACCACTCGGTCGCGTACGGCGTGATGACGACGGCGAGCGCGGTGCCGAGCCCGGCGGCGATCACGACCAGGCCGATGCCGCGCAGCGCGGCCTCGGCGTCGCCGTGGGCGAAGTAGTAGCGGTAGAGGATGATGCCGAGCGCGGTGCACATGCCGAACAGGAAGCGGTGGGTGGCCATCGCACCCAGCGTCGCGGCGGCCACGCGGTGGCGCAGGAGGTGGCGGGCGCCGTCGATGAGCCCGGTGACGACGTTGCGCAGCTCCTGGCGGGCCTGCGGCCGGTCGGGGTCGGGCCACGGGCCGAGCAGCTGCCGCTCCATGGTGCGCGCCACCAGCGCGCTCATCGTGAACACCACGCCGGACGTCACCAGCAGCAGCGCCACGCCCAGGTCGTCGCCGCCGAACAGCTCGCGCAGCAGGAAGCCCACGCCCGCGCCGAGGAACGTGGCCACCGTGCCCGAGGTGGGCACGACCGCGTTGGCCGAGATCAGCCGCTCGGGCGGCACCACGTGGGGCAGCGAGGCGCCCAGGGCGGCCAGGAAGAACCGGTTGACGCCGAGCACGGCCAGCGCCGCCGCGTAGAACGCGGGATCGGGCACGTCGGCCGCCACCAGCGCGGCGGCGACGAGCAGCAGCCCGCCGCGGATGAACGGCGCCACCATGAGGATCTGCCGCCGCGACCAGCGGTCGATGAAGACTCCGACGAAGGGCCCGAGCACGCTGTACGGCAGCAGCAGCACCGCCAGCCCGGCCGCCACCTCGACGGCGGTCGTCTGGTTCTCGGGGCTGAAGAAGGCGAACCCGGTCACCCCGAACTGGAAGATGCCGTCGGAGAACTGCGAGACCAGCCGGGTGCCGAACAGCCGCCTGAAGTCCCTGCCCCGCAGAACCGTGCGGAGATCGGCGACGAAAGACACGCCGTCAGCCTAGCCCGCGCTCGCCGGCTGCCACGCCGGGGTTCCAAGTGGTGGTCATGATCTCGTACGCTTCAAAGCGTGACGAGCGACGAACACGTTGTGCTGGTGGACCGCGACGGCCGTGCGCTGGGCACCGCGCCCAAGACGTCGGTCCATGGTCGCGAGACCCCCCTCCATCTGGCTTTCTCCAGCTACGTCTTCGACTCCGACGGCCGCGTGCTGCTCACCAGGAGAGCCGATCACAAGCTGACCTGGCCGAGCGTGTGGACCAACAGCTGCTGCGGCCACCCCCTCCCGGGTGAGGCGCTTGACCGGGCGGTGGTGCGCCGCCTGTCCTACGAGCTGGGCCTGGCCGTCGAGAGCGTCGATCTGATGCTGCCCTCGTTCGCCTACCGCGCGGTGATGGCCAACGGCATCGTCGAGCACGAGCTGTGCCCGGTCTACCGCGTCACGGTCGACGCGCCCGTCACGCCGAACCCCGAAGAGGTGGGGGAGACGCTGTGGATGCCGTGGAAGGAGTTCGCCGAGGGGGCCCAGAACGGCCTGCTGGCGATCTCGCCGTGGTGCAGGGAGCAGGTGCCGCTGCTGACCGAGCTGGGCGCCGACCCGCTGTCCTGGCAGCCGGCCGGCGCCGACGCGCTGCCGCCCGCCGCACGTCCCTGACACGCGAACGGCGCCGCGCCCCTCGCACAAGGGTCGCGGCGCCGCAGGGAGGTCAGCGCTCGACCTCGCCCCTGATGAACTTCTCGACGTACTCGCGCGCCTCGTCGTCGGAGTACTGCTCCGGCGGCGACTTCATGAAGTAGGACGACGCCGACAGGATCGGCCCGCCGATGCCCCGGTCGAGGGCGATCTTGGCGGCCCGCACGGCGTCGATGATGATGCCGGCCGAGTTCGGCGAGTCCCACACCTCGAGCTTGTACTCCAGGTTGAGCGGCGTGTCACCGAACGAGCGCCCCTCCAGGCGGACGTAGGCCCACTTGCGGTCGTCGAGCCACGGCACGTGGTCGGACGGGCCGATGTGCACGTCGGCCTTGCCCATCTCGTGCGGGATCTGCGAGGTGACCGACTGCGTCTTGGAGATCTTCTTCGACTGGAGGCGGGTGCGCTCCAGCATGTTCATGAAGTCCATGTTGCCGCCGAAGTTGAGCTGGTACGTGCGCAGCAGCTCGACCCCGCGGTCCTCGAACAGCTTGGCCAGCACGCGGTGCGTGATGGTGGCGCCCACCTGCGACTTGATGTCGTCGCCCACGATCGGCACGCCCGCCTCGGTGAACTTCTCGGCCCACACGGGGTCGGAGGCGATGAAGACCGGCAGCGCGTTCACGAACGCCACCTTGGCCTCGATGGCGCACTGCGCGTAGAAGCGGTCGGCCTCCTCCGAGCCCACCGGCAGGTACGACACCAGCACGTCCACCTCGTTGTCACGCAACACCTGGACCACGTCCACGGGGTCCTCGTCGGACTCCTCGATGATCTCGCGGTAGTACTCGCCAAGGCCGTCGAAGGTGTGCCCACGCTGCACGGTGACCCCGGTCGGGGGCACGTCGCAGATCTTGATCGTGTTGTTCTCGCTGGCGACGATCGCCTCCGAGAGGTCGCGGCCGACCTTCTTGGCGTCCACGTCGAACGCGGCGACGAACTCGACGTCGCCCACGTGGTAATCGCCGAACTTCACGTGCATCAGGCCAGGGACCCGTACGTCGGGATCCGCGTCCCTGTAGTAGTGAACGCCCTGGACCAGCGACGACGCGCAGTTGCCGACACCGACAATGGCGACGCGAACCGAACCCATCGCACTCGCTCCCTTACTCATCAGTTGACGTGGTATCTCTCTCGGGCCTGTCCTCGGACGAGGCCCGACGCTCAGTTGCGATCAGCTCGTTCAGCCAGCGCACCTCGCGCTCGACGGACTCGAGCCCGTGGCGCTGCAGCTCGAGCGTGTAGCTGTCGAGCCGCTCCCTGGTTCGTGCCAGCGCGGTGCGCACCGCGTCGAGCCGCTCCTCGAGCCGGCTGCGGCGGCCTTCGAGGATGCGCAGGCGCACCTCGGCCTCCGTGTGCCGGAAGAACGCGAAGTGCACGCCGAAGCTCTCGTCCTCCCAGGCGGACGGGCCCGCCTGGGTGAGCAGCTCCTGCAGCCTTTCCTTGCCCTCGGCGGTCAGCTTGTAGACGATCTTGGACCGGCCGCCGACGATCGTGGACGGGGCCGGCTGCTCCTCGGCGATGAGGCCCTGAGCCAGCAGCGATCGCAGACAGGGGTACAGCGACCCGTAGGAGAACGCACGGAACATCCCCAGCAAGGCGTTGAGCCGTTTGCGCAGCTCGTAGCCATGGAGCGGCGTCTCGTGCAGCGACCCGAGCACGGCCAGCTCCAGAACCCTGCCCTGTCCGCTGGCCACTGGAACCGCCCCCTCTCGCGTCGATGTATCGAGCCGATACATCCTGAGGATACGTCGAGGCGCTATATGGCCGCAATCTGCGAATCCGGCAAGTCGTTGGGATCAACCTCCGAAACGCCGTAGTCTGGCGCTCATGTGGTCACAGAGAAGGGTGGTGGATTACGGCCTGGCGAAAAGGGCGGTGGTCCGCTCCCTGCGGGCGGGGCGATCGTCGCGCCGCGACGTCTGTGACGCACAGCCCTACCTCCTTCGCGCGGCCCGCCACTTCGGCGAGCCGACCGAACGCCTCTGCCCGGTCTGCGAACAGGAGAACGTCACCAACGTGACCTATGTCTACGGCGACGCCCTCGGGCGGCATGCCGGTCAGGCAAAGGTCACATCAGAACTCGTCGCCATGGCTCATGATTACGATGAGTTCCGGGTGTACGTTGTCGAGGTCTGCCAAGGTTGTTCCTGGAATCACCTGACGGTTTCGTACGTCCTCGGGAACGGACCGCCTGACCTCGTCGATCAAGCGTGAAGACCGAGGGCGGCGAGCAGCCTCACGCCCGACCGCCGTTTATGTTCCGACGACGATGCGAGGACGTGTGAGTAACAGCATGAATGAGGGGACGGCACGCCCGGGGAGGCGCCGTCGCTCCAGCTCATCCCGTTCTGTGCCCCAGGGTTCTCCTCCTCAAACCGGCGATCCGGCTTGGGGCGCGGCTCAGCCGCCGCGTCGTCCTGAAGCCGCATACGAGCAGACCGGCGCCATGGCGGCGCAGCCGTACGACGAGCCGCCGCCACGCCGCCGCGCGCGTGCCGAGCATCCGCAGGAGCGCGGCGACCAACCGCCGCGCGAGCGGCGAACCGCCGCATACCCGCAGGAGCGCGGCGACCAGCCACCGCGCGAGCGGCGAACCGCCGCGTACCCGCAGGAGCGCGGCGACCAGCCGCCGTCGCGCTCCCACGCCCGCCCCGACACGCGCGCGGTGAGCAATCAGGAGACGATCGTCAGCGACGCGCCGCGCCGCTCGCGCCGGCGCGGCTCAGGCCCGCCGTCAGAACCGCCGGAACCGCCGGTCAAACGAGGCGGTGGCGGCGGCGGCTGGCGCAGGTTCCTGCCGAGCTGGAAGATCGTCGTGGCCGGTGTCGTGGTGCTCGCGGCCGGCCTGTTCGGCATGATCATGGTCGCGTACGCCAACACGCCCGTCCCGACCGAGGCCCAGGCCGAGGCGCTGGCCGAGCAGAGCACCATCTACTACCGCGACGGCAAGACCCCGATCGCCACGCTCGGCTTCAAGCGCGAGAGCGTGCCGATCACCGCGATGGCCGACAGCGTGAAGGACGCCGCCGTCGCGATCGAGAACGACACGTTCTACGAAGACTCCGGCATCTCCATCTCCGGCATGGCCCGCTCGGTCTGGATGACCGCGACCGGCCAGCAGCTCCAGGGCGCCTCGACCATCACCCAGCAGATGGCCCGTAACTACTACGACGGCCTCAGCCAGGAAGTGTCGATCAAGCGCAAGGTCATGGAGATCTTCGTCGCGGTCAAGCTCGATGACGAGCTGACCAAGGACCAGATCCTCGCGAACTACCTCAACACCATCAACTTCGGCCGCGCGTACGGCGTCGAGGCCGCGGCCAAGGCGTACTTCCCCGGCAAGAACGTCCACGCGAAGAACCTCACTCCCGAGCAGGGCGCCTACCTCGCCGCGCGCATCCAGCAGCCCAACTGGGACCACGACTCGCCCGCGCTGAAGGATCGCTGGAAGACCGTCGTCGACTACATGGCGAGGCAGTGGCCCGACAAGTACGGCGACCTGCCGAAGACCGCGAAGTTCCCCAAGACCAAGGCGAGCGCGACCGACAACGAGCTGGGCGGGCTCAGGGGCTACATGGTCGAGCAGGTGCTGCAGGAGCTCGAGGGCCGCGGCCTGACCCGCGACAAGGTCAGGAGCGGCGGCTACAAGATCATCTCCACCTTCGACCGCAAGATGATGCAGTACGCGAAGACCGCGGTCAAGGAGACGATGAAGGCCTACAACATGTCCACGGAGTACCACGCCGGCCTGGCCGCCGTGGACCCGAGGAACGGACGGGTGCTCGCCTTCTACGGCGGCGACAACTATCTCAACGACCCGTGGAACGAGCCCTTCCAGTCCACCAAGCAGGCCGCTTCGGCGTTCAAGCCGTACGTGCTGGCCGCCTGGCTGCAGGCCGGCTACTCGCTCAAGAGCTACGTGCCGGGCAACGAGACCGTGCCGAAGGAGCTGCCGGGCCAGCAGAAGGGCGGCATCAGGAACAGCCACAACGTGGGCGTCGCCGTCGACGTGGTCAAGGCCACGGCGCAGTCGGTGAACACCGCGTTCGTGTCGATGGCCTACGCGCTGCCCAACCAGCTCGACGACGTCAAGAACCTGGTCGAGGAGGCCGGCTTCAACCAGAAGCGCATGGAGGAGGACGTCAAGGAGCACTACTACCAGTTCGCCATCGGCAGCGCCCTGGTGACGCCGGTGGAGCAGGCGGCCGGCTACTCGATCTTCGCCAACGGCGGCAAGTACACCCGCTACCACGTCGTACGCCAGGTCAAGGCGCGTGACGGCCGGGTGGTCTACCCCGAGATGGCGGCCGCCAAGCGAGTCATCGACGAGGGGGTGGCCGCGGACTCGACGATCGCCATGCAGGAGGTGCTCAAGTCGGGCACCGCGGCGGGCAAGGGCCTCGGCTCCCGTCCGGCGGCCGGCAAGACCGGCACCAACAACGACGAGAAGGAAGCCTGGTTCGTCGGCTACACGCCGCAGATCTCCACGGCGGTCGGCTTCTACCGCGAGCAGTGCGTGACGAAGACCGGCAAGGTCGTCCCGCCCGAGCACTCCAACTGCCCGGTGTTCCGCAAGGGCAGCAAGAAGTACGGCCCGAACAACCCCTACACCACGGTCAGGGAGGTCTCCCTGGGCTTCGAGGGCGCGGGCCCGCCCACGATCGTCTGGCAGAGGTTCATGCAGCTCGCCCACGAGGGCATGCCGGTCGAGCAGTTCCCCGACCGGGCCGAGGTCGGCACGGCGGAGAACATCGTGCCGAGCCCGACGCCCACGCCGACCCCGACGCCCGAAGCCGACGACAACCCGCTCGGCACCGGCGACCCGTTCGACCAGGGTGACGACTGCTTCATCAACTGCGACAACGACGACCCCGGCATTCCCGAGGGTGACGTGAACGACGACGCCGGCACCGAGACCGACCAGCTCGGCCTGCCGGACAGCGACGTGGACGTCGCGGGAGGCGGATCGGCGCCCAACGCCAGACCCAGCGGCAGCCGGCCGATGCCAGGCAGGCCCGAGGATCAGTGACGGAACCAGTGACGAGCACCGAGGCACGCGCCCCCTGGGTGGCGCGTGCCGTGCCGTATCTGCCCCTGGGGCTCATCGCGGCCCTGGGGGCGAGCCTCGCGTACGTGGTGCGGCTGCCGTGCCGTACCGGCGGGTGGAACGACCAGGTCACCACGTACACGAACTTCTGCTACACCGACATCTACCCCCTCTACTTCGACCGCGCCCTCGACACCCAGAACCCCTACTTCGCGGCGGTGCCGTTCGACAAGCAGGTCGAGTACCCGGTGGTGCTGGGCGAGGTCATGCAGGTGTTCGCCTGGATCGCCCGCGCGCTCAGCCCCGACAAGGTCGTGCAGGCGGTGCGCTTCTACGACCTGACGGTGATCCTGCTCGGCCTCTGCCTGGTGGCCGGGGTGCTGCTGATGGCCGCGGTGGCCGGCCCCGCCAGGCGCTGGGACCCCCTCTGGTACGCGATCTCGCCGGCCGTCGTGCTGGCCGCGTACATCAACTGGGACCTCGTCGCCGGCGCGCTGTCCATGGGCATGCTGCTGGCCTGGAAGCGCGAGCGGCAGGTGGCCGCGGGCGTGCTGCTCGGCCTCGCGATCGCGACCAAGTTCTATCCGCTGATGTTCGTCGGCGCGCTGTTCCTGCTGACCTGGCGCACCGGGCGGTGGCGGCCGTTCCTCGAGACGATGGGCGCCGCGGTGGCGGCGTGGATCCTCGTCAACGTGCCGTTCATGGTCTTCGCGTGGGACGGCTGGCGCCGCTTCTACGTCTTCTCCCAGGAGCGCGGCGTCGACTGGGGCTCGCCCTGGCTGTTCTTCCAGAACAAGGGCTGGCCGATACTCGGCGAGAGCGACGTCAGCACGCTCGGCATCGTGGCGCTGGCCATCATGTGCCTCGGCATCGCGGTGCTGACGCTGGGCGCGCCGCAGCGGCCCCGGCTGGCGCAGATCTGCTTCCTCGCGCTGGCCGCGTTCATGATGACGAACAAGGTGTGGTCGCCGCAGTTCGTGCTGTGGCTGGTGCCGTTCGCGGTGCTGGCCAGGCCCAACTGGAAGCCGCTCGCGCTGTGGCAGCTCGCCGAGGTGTGGTACTTCGTCGCGATCTGGCTCTACCTGCTCTCGCAGCCGCCGCTGGAGCGCGACGACCTGGGCATCGGCGACGACACCTACTTCACCGCCGTCTGGGGACGGATCATCACGATCGGCATCATGATGGCGTTCGTGGTGCGCGACATCCTGCGGCCCGAGAAGGATCTCGTCCGCGCGGCCGGCGTCGACGACCAGACGGGCGGCGTGTTCGACGGCGCCCCTGACCGGTTCACGCTGCCGTCGCTGACCAGATGATCACCCGCTCGGCCACCCGGGACGCGCTGCTGCTCTGGTTCGGCTCGCGTGCCGGGTTGCTGGTCGCCACCCTGCTCGGCGTGACACTGGCCGGCTACCCGCACCGGTGGAGGAAGTGGGACAGCACGCTGTTCGTCACGATCGCCGAGTACGGCTACGACGGCGAGCCAGGACAGCCCGCCGACGACGGCCTGCCGGCGTTCTTCCCCGGGCTGCCGCTCGCGCTGCGCCTGGTGCACCTGGTCGTCCCCGACTGGGCGGCGGCCGGGCTGCTGGTCTCGCTGGTCTCCGGCGCGGTCGCCATGGTGGCGCTGGCCCGGCTGGCCGAGACCGAGGGCGCCCACGGGTGGGCGGCGGTGCTGGGGCTGCTGGCCTTCCCCATGGCGGTGTTCCTGGCCGCGGGCTACAGCGAGTCGCTCTTCCTCGCCTTCGCGATCCCCGCGTGGCTGGCCGCCAGGCAGGGACGCTGGTCGCTCGCGGTGGTGCTGGCCGCGGGGGCGTCGTGCGTGCGGATCACCGGGTTGTTCCTGGCCGCCGCGCTGCTCGTGGAGTTCGTCGTGCGCAGGGAGCCGGTGCGGCGGGCCGGGTGGCTGGTGGTGCCTTTTCTGCCGCTGGTGGCGTACGCGTTCTACCACTTCCGCAGGACCGGCGACTGGCTGGCGTGGAAGCACGCGCAGGAGGCCGGGTGGGGGCGCGACTTCGCCTGGCCGTGGGAGGCGTGGCGGACGACCTGGCGCTCGGCGATGGGCTCCGACGACTTCGCGGTGGCGTTCAGGATGGAGATCGCCGGCGCCGTGGTGGTCGTGGCGGCGCTCGTCTGGCTGCTGGTGCTGCGGCGGTGGAGCGAGGCCGTCTACACGGGCCTGCAGGCGGCGGCACTGATGACGTCGGCCTATTACCTGTCGATCCCGCGCTCGCTGCTGCTGTGGTTTCCGCTGTGGGTGCTGGTGGCGCGGGTGGCGACCAGGCGGCCGTGGCTTTTCGTGCTCTATCTGCTGATCTCGGGTCCGTTGATGCTGGTCAACACGGCCCGGTTCCTCAGCGGCGCCTGGGCGGGCTGATCTTTCTACCCGCTTTCTTCTCTTGGTAATCCAGGGAAGTTATCCACAGGCTGTGTGTAAACGCTAGAGGTTCTTCCTCAGGAACGCGATGTCGTCCGCCTGGCCCGCGCCCGGCGTCTCCACCACGATCGGCGCGTCCGCCGCCCGGCACACCGCGAGGATCAGCTCGGGGCCGATCTTCCCCTGGCCGAGGTTCGCGTGCCGGTCGGCGCCCGAGTCGAACTCGTCGCGCGAGTCGTTGCAGTGGACGAGGTCGATGCGGCCGGTGATGGCCTTGACCCGCTCGACCAGGTCGATCAGCTCTTCCCCGCCCGCGTGGGCGTGGCAGGTGTCGAGGCAGAAGCCCACGTCGAACCCGTCGAGCGCGTCCCACAGCCGCGCGATGCGGTCGAGCTTGCGAGCCATCGCGTTGCCGCCGCCCGCGGTGTTCTCGATCAGCACCGGGATCGGGCACTCCATGCGCTCGAACACCTTGCGCCAGTTGTCGAAGCCGGTCTGCGGGTCGTCGCTCTTGTTGACGTGGCCGCCGTGCACGACCAGCCCCTTGGCGCCCAGCCCCGCCGCCGCCTTGAGGTGCTGCTCCAGCAGCTTGCGGCTGGGGATCCTGATGCGGTTGTTGGTGGTCGCCACATTGATCAGGTAGGGGGCGTGGATGTAGACGTCGACGCCCTCGACCGGCTTGTCCGGCAGCACTGGCTTGGCGTATCCCTGCGGATCACCGAGGAAGAACTGCACCACCTCGGCCCCCACCTCGGCGCCCCTGGCGGCGGGGTCGTCCTGGTCGACATGAGCTCCGATTCGCACCATGCAGGTAAGGCTATCCGCCGCCCGAGCAGAGTACGGCCGGGTTTGCCCGGCAGGCTCGAGGGCAGTCGGGAGGCGCCCCCTACCCGAGGAGAAACCGCCATGAGCCGCTGGCGCTTACGGGCGCTGATCGTTCTGGTCTACGTCGTCGTCGGCATCTACGTCGCCTGGGTCTACGACTACATCACGCCGGGACTGCTCAGGGATCTCGCGGAGGCGCTGCTCGCGGTGTTCCTGTGGTTCCTGGTCCTGCTCGGCATCGACCTGCACATCGGGTGATCCACATATACAACGGCCCCGGACCATGCGCCGGGGCCGTCGCTCATGCGCGGGGGGATCACGGGTGCGGGAGGAAACCGCCGTGCGCGATGCCGAGCGCGGCCCCCACGAACGACCCGACCAGGCCCACCACGTTGAGCGAGCGCTGCGGCGTGGTCGCCGAGATGTACTGCGAATAGAGACCCACGCCGAAGCCGAGCGTGCCGACCCACGACGCGATCATGTGCGCCGAGGTCCAGAAGGTCGCGACGAACGCCACCACCCCGCAGACGAGCGTGATGACGGCCAGGGCGTTCTCGACCCGGTGCGGGCGTCCGTCGGTGTTGAGCGTGAACCTGAACCGCTCCCTCTCGGAGGGCTGAAGCACATGTGGCACAGCCACCACCCCCTTGGTTTCCTAAAGGCCTTCCCACCTACCTGTGGCTGGTAACCTGGGGCACGCTGCGTTGTGATGGGTGATCCATCGCCCCGGGGTGCCGAAAGGGGCCCGCCCGGGTTCAAGCGTCAGCGTCCTCCTGTCACGGCAGAGTGTCGTGACCGCAAGAGTCCAGAGGAGGTTGGAGTCCGCATGCGTCGTTACGAAGTAATGGTCATCCTGGACCCTTCGCTCGATGAGCGCACCGTCGCTCCGTCCCTCGACCAGTTCCTCACCGTCGTCCGCAACGACGGCGGCACGGTCGAGAAGGTCGACGTCTGGGGCCGTCGCCGGCTCGCCTACGACATCGACAAGAAGTCCGAGGGCATCTACGCCGTCATCGACCTGTCCGCGGAGCCCGCGACGGTCAAGGAGCTCGACCGCCAGATGAACCTCAACGAGGGCATTCTGCGCACCAAGGTCCTGCGTCCGGACGTGCACTAACCTCCGGCTTTTGTCGGGGAAGCCCCGTACTCTGAGCCGTAACCCAAGCGAAGGCGTGCAGGAAGGCGAGCGCTAGCCATGGCAGCAGGCGACACCGTAATCACCATCGTCGGCAACCTGGTCGACGACCCGGAGCTGCGCTTCACCCCGACGGGGCAAGCGGTGGCTCGATTCCGCATCGCGTCCACTCCGCGGTACATGGATCGACAGACCAACGAGTGGAAAGACGGCGAAAGCCTCTTCCTGACCTGCAACGTCTGGCGGCAGGCGGCGGAGAACGCCGCCGAGAGCCTCCAGCGCGGCATGCGGGTCATCGTGCAGGGGCGGCTCAAGCAACGGTCTTACGAGACCAAGGAAGGCGAGAAGCGCACGGTCTACGAGGTCGAGGTCGACGAGGTCGGCCCGTCCCTGCGTAACGCGACCGCCAAGGTCAACCGCACCTCCCGTCAGGGTGGCGGCGGCGGCTTCGGCGGCGGTCCCGCCGACGATCCGTGGGCCTCCGCGACGCCCGCCCCGCCTCAGGGCGGCGGCTTCCAGGGCGGCGGCGGTGGCGGCGGCTTCGGTGGCGGCGGCCAGCAGGGCGGCGGCGGCTTCGGCGGCGGCAACGACTTCAGCGACGAACCGCCTTTCTAAATCCTGTCCACAAGCCCGAGTCCATTCCCGCTCTGACGGCGGGGCTCTGAAAGGAGCACCACGATGGCAAAGCCGGCACTGCGCAAGCCGAAGAAGAAGGTTTGCCTGTTCTGCCACGACAAGATCTCCTACGTCGACTACAAGGACACGGCCCTGCTGCGGAAGTTCATCTCCGACCGCGGCAAGATCCGTGCGCGCCGGGTGACGGGCAACTGCACCCAGCACCAGCGCGACGTGGCGACGGCGATCAAGAATGCCCGTGAGGTGGCCCTGCTGCCTTACACGAGCACGGCGCGCTAAGGGAGGTTCGTCGACATGAAGCTCATCCTCACCAACGAGGTCTCCGGCCTCGGCACCCCCGGCGACGTCGTCGAGGTCAAGGACGGCTACGGCCGTAACTACCTCATCCCGCGCGGCTACGCCATGCGCTGGACGCGCGGCGCCGAGAAGCAGATCGAGACCATCCGCAAGGCGCGCGACGCCCGCGAGATCCGTGACCTCGGCACCGCCAAGGAGGTCGCGGGCCAGCTGGGCGCCCTGCGCGTGCGGCTGACCACCCGCGCGGGCGAGTCGGGCCGGCTGTTCGGCTCGATCACCACGGGCGACATCGCCGACGCCGTCAAGGCCGCCGGCGGGCCGCTCCTCGACCGGCGGCGCATCGAGATCGTCAACCCGATCAAGAGCGTCGGCTCCCACCGGGTGACCGTCAAGCTCCACCCGGAGGTCTCCGCCTCGGTCGACGTCGAGGTCGTCGCAGGCTGACCTCAGCAGCAGCGGGCCCCCTCTTCGAGGGGGCCTTCTGTATGTCCAGGCTGAGGCACCCTGGCGGCATATTCCCGACATCATCCGCGTAGAATCGCCTCGTTCTTTCGCACGTTCCCCCTGGAGGCAGAGGCCATGGCCCGTCCCTCGATGCTGCTCGCCATCGGAGCCCTGGCGGTGGCGAGCGTCGCCTGCGCACCGGTCGACGACCCGGCGAGCACCGCGGCCGCTCCCACCACCTCCACCGCGTGCACGAAGGACCAGCTCAAGCTGATCACACCGGGCAAGCTCACCATCGGCACCGACAAGCCCGCCTACGAGCCGTGGTTCAAGGACGACGACCCGAGCAACGGGCAGGGCTTCGAGAGCGCGGTCGCGTTCGCGGTGGCGGGGGAACTGGGCTTCGACCGCAGCGAGGTGCAGTGGACGACGGTGAAGTTCGACGTCGCGTTCGCACCGGGTGACAAGAAGTTCGACTTCGACATCAACCAGGTCTCGATCACCCCGGCACGGGCCAAGGCGGTCGACTTCAGCAACGGCTACTACACGGTCAAGCAGGCCGTGGTGGCGGCCGAGGGCGGCAAGTTCGCGGGCGTGAAGAGCCTGGCCGAGCTGAAGGACGCGAAGATCGGCGTACAGGCCGGGACGACCTCGTTCAACGCGGTCAGGGAGGTCATCAAGCCGTCGTCCGACCCCCACGTCTACAACGACCAGATCGACGTCGTGAACGCGCTGAAGAACAAGCAGATCGACGCGGCGGTGGTGGACCTGCCGACGGCCTTCTACGTGACCGCCGCGCAGGTCGAGAACTCCACGATCGTCGGCCAGTTCAGCTCGACCGGCGGCACGCCTGAGGAGTTCGGACTGGTCATGGGCAAGGGCAGCCCGATCAAGCCGTGCGTGGACAAGGCCGTCGACGCGCTGAAGTCCAAGGGCGAGCTGGCCAAGATCGAGGAACAGTGGCTGGGATCGGCGGCGGGCGCGCCCGAGCTGAAATGAGCGAGTGGGTCAAGTCGGAGCGGCAGGTCGAGCGGGAGCGCGTCCGCAGGTCGCGGGGCCGCCGCTCGGCCTCGATCGCGACGGCCTCGACGGTCGTCTTCCTCGTCCTCGTCGTCTGGGGCGTCACCAGCTCGCCGGGCTGGCCGGCGGTGCGCGCGACGTTCTTCGACGGTGAGCAGTTCGTCGCCGCGCTGCCCGACGTGCTGAGCGGGTTCCTCCTCAACATCAAGATCTTCCTGATCGCCGAGGTGCTCGTCCTGGTGATCGGGCTGCTGGTGGCGCTGGCCAGGGGCATCACCGCGCCGGCGTTCTTCCCGATCAGGGCGCTCGCGACGCTCTACACCGACCTGTTCAGAGGCGTGCCGACGATCCTGGTCATCTACCTGGTCGGTTTCGGGCTGCCCGCGCTGCGGCTGCAGGGCATCCCGTCCGACCTCGCGACGCTGGGCATCATCGCGCTGACGCTCTCGTACGGCGCGTACGTCGCCGAGGTGTTCAGGGCGGGCATCGAGTCCGTGCACCCCAGCCAGATCGCGGCGGCGCGGTCGCTCGGGCTCAGCCACGTCAAGACCATGAGGTACGTGGTCGTGCCGCAGGCCGTGCGCCGGGTCGTACCGCCGCTGCTGAACGACTTCGCCTCGCTGCAGAAGGACACGGCGCTGGTGGCCACGATCGGGCCGCTCGAGGCGCTCAGGCAGGCGTACATCCACACCGCCGACACCTTCAACTACACCCCCTACCTTGCGGCGGCGCTGCTGTTCATCCTGCTCACCATCCCGATGGCCAGGCTCACCGACCACCTGGCCGCACGCACCCGCAGGAGGCGCGGCGCATGAGCGTCCTGACCATCGAGGGCGTGTGGAAGAACTTCCACGGCCACAGCGTGCTGCGCGGCATCGACCTGGACGTGGCCCCGCACGAGGTGGTGAGCCTCATCGGCGCGTCCGGGTCCGGCAAGTCCACGCTGCTGCGCTGCGTCAACCTGCTGGAGCCGGTGGACGACGGCGCCATCTACCTCGACGGCGACGAGATCACCGACCCCAGGGTGAACGTCGACCAGGTGCGCAAGCGGCTCGGCATCGTCTTCCAGGCGTTCAACCTGTTCCCGCACATGACCGTGCTGGACAACATCACGCTCGCGCCCCGCCAGGTGCACGGTGTGGCCAGGGCGCAGGCGGAGGAGCAGGCGCACGAGCTGCTCACCACGTTCGGGCTGGCCGACAAGGTGCGGGCCTACCCCGACCAGCTCTCCGGCGGCCAGCAGCAGCGCGTGGCCATCATCAGGGCGCTGGCCACGCAGCCCAGGCTGATGCTGCTCGACGAGGTGACCTCGGCGCTCGACCCGCAGCTCGTGGTGGAGGTGCTGGGGATCATCAGGGAGCTCAAGGGGTCGGGCATGACGATGATCCTGACCACGCACGAGATGAGCTTCTGCCGGGACATCTCCGACACCGTGTGCTTCCTGGACGGCGGTGTGCTCGTCGAGAAGGGCCCGCCGGAGAAGATCTTCAGCGAGCCCGAGCATCCCCGCACGCGCGAGTTCCTGCGCAGCGTGCTGGACTCGGGCCGGCTCTAGCGAGCCGAGGCGATCACGCCACGCGCACGCCGAGCCGGGCGAGTGCGGCGGCGGCCGGGCTGCCCGGCTGTGCGGTGTACATCACCAGGTGCAGGTCGGTGCCGCCGCCCTCGCCGCCGTGGACGCCGGTCTCGGCGCCGGCCGCGACGTCGGAGTCAGCACGGCGGTGCTGGACCTGACCGGCCGGCCGTCCCGCTCCTTCGACGCGTTCGTCCGCGACCACGTGCGGGAGTGGCTGCCCTAGCGGCGGTGCCGGCCGCCGTGGGCGGGCCGTGCCGGTTCGGTACGCGGGCGGGCGAGGAGGCTGTGGCGGCGGCCGTACACGAGGTAGACGAGCAGGCCGAAGGCCATCCACAGGACGAACCACGCCCAGGTGAGCAGCCGCAGGTTGATCATCAGCCAGAACGTGGCGACCAGCGACAGCGCGGGCAGCAGCGGCGAGAGCGGCACCCGGAAGCCGCGCTCCAGATCGGGCATGCGGCGCCGCATCACGATCACGCCGGCCGCCACGAACGCGAAGGCGAACAACGTCCCGATCACCACCAGCTCCCGCAGCGGCACCACGGGGACGAACTCCGCCAGCACGATCGCCACGGCCCCGATCACCAGCGTCACCCGCGTCGGCGTGTGGTAGCGGCGGCTGACCGTGGCCAGCCCGCGCGGGATCAGCCCGTCGCGCGCCATCGAGAACAGCACCCGCGTCTGCCCCACGATCAGCACCAGGATCACGGTGGTGAGCCCGAGCACCGCGCCGACGTCGATGACGTGCGCCATCCACCCGAGGTCGGCCGCCTGAAAAGCGCTGGCCAGCGGCGCCTGCTCGGAGATCCGCGGGTACGGGACCATGCCGACCATGACCAGGCCCACCGCGATGTAGATGACGGTGGCGATCACCAGGCTGCGGATCATCCCCTTGGGGATGGCCCTGCGGGCGTTCACGGTCTCCTCGGCCGAGGTCGCGACGATGTCGAACCCGATGTACGCGAACGCGATCGCCGAGGCCGCCGCGAAGATGCCGAACCAGCCGAACGCCTGCCCCTCCCCGATGAGCGTCTCCAGCACGGTCGCGGGCGGGGTGTCCAGCGGCTGCGGCGGGACGAAGAAGTCGCCGAAGTTGGCCGCGTCGATGTGCGGCAGGCCGACGACGATGACCGCGCCGACGGCCAGCAGCTTGGCCGACACCATGATCCACAGGGCCCGCAGCCCGACCCTGGCGCCGAGCGAGACGATGCCGGTGAGCAGCACGAGGATGACGAGCACGAGGAAGTCCTGGGCCAGCCGCTCGTTCGGCACGCGTACCCCGAAGTTGGCGAGCGCGCCGACCGTGATCGCGCCCCACGCCCTGGCCACCAGCGCGGCGGCGAACTGCAGCTCAAGGATCAGCGCCCAGCCGATGATCCACGCCCAGACCTCGCCGAAGATGACGTACGTGAAGGTGTAGGCGCTGCCCGAGGTCGGCATCGTGGACGCCAGCTCCGCGTAGCACAGGCAGGCCAGCAGGCACGCGATGCCGGCGATCATGAAGGACAGGATCACACCTGGGCCCGCCGTGGTGGCGGCCTGCTCGCCGGCGATGCTGAAGATGCCGGCGCCGATCATCACGCCGAGTCCGAGCACCACCAGATCGGCCGGCCGGTAGACCTCGGCCAGACTGTGCCGGGCGCCTGTACGCAGCCCGGTGGCCTCTGAAGGCGGCAGTCTTCGCAGAATCGTGGACAAAGCACACCCCGCTCAGGGAACGCGCCCACTCTGTCCCACCTCTTGGACAACGGCAAGCACAATACGGTTACGCGCCGGTCACCAGCCAAGCGGTGCCGGCGGCGCGGCGTACGAGGGTGACCAGGCGTGCCACCATCCACACGCCGAGCGCACACCACAGGGCGACCACGCCGAGCCCGGACGCGAGCAGGGCGGCCGGCAGGTACGCGAGCGTCGTCCACACCCCGGCCCACGCCAGGTAACGCTGGTCGCCGGCGCCGATGAGCACCCCGTCGAGCACGAACACGATCCCGCAGATCGGCTGGAAGAGCGCCACCGGCCACAGCAGGTCGAGCAGCATCCCGGCCACCGCGGGATCGGCGTCGAACAGGCCGGGCACCAGCGGCCTGGCCGCCAGCACCAGCAGGCCGAGCAGCGCGCCCGACCACAGGCCCCACGTGACCATGCGGCGGGTGGCGTCCCTGGTGGCGGGCACGTCGCCGGCGCCGAGCGAGCGTCCTGTGATGGCCTGGCCGGCGATCGCGATGGCGTCGAGTGCGAAGGCGAGCAGCGTCCAGACCTGCGTGGCCAGCGCGTACGCGGCCAGCTCCGCCTCGCCCATCCTGGTGGCGATCGCGGTGGCGGCCAGCAGGACGATGCGGAGGCACAGGGTGCGGACGAACAGGGCGATGCCCGCCGTACCGGCTTGTCTGACGCCGTACAGGGAGGGGGTGAGCGGGGTTCCGTGCCGGCGCGCGCCGCGCGCGACGACGACCAGGTAGACGGCGGCCCCCAGGGTCTGCGCGATCACCGTGCCCCACGCCGATCCCGCGATGCCCCAGCCGAGCCCCAGCACGAACCAGGCGTTCAGCGCGGCGTTCGCGGCGAACGACCCGACCGCCACCGCCAGCGGCGTCACGGTGTCCTGCAGCCCGCGCAGCACGCCGGTGCCGGCCAGCACGACCAGCATCCCGGGCGTGCCGAGCAGGCTGATCCGCAGGTACGTCACCGCCTGCCCGGCCTGCGTGCCGCTCGCGCCGAGCCAGCCCACGACCTCCGGCGCCAGCGGCCAGCCCACCGCGATCAGCGCCACGCCGAGGCCGATGGCCAGCCAGATGCCGTCCACGCCGCTGCGCATGGCCCGGCCGTGCTCGCCCGCGCCGGTCTGCCGCGCGACCTGCGCGGTGGTGCCGTACGCGAGGAAGACGCAGAGGTTCACCAGTGTCGTCAGGACCGTGCCCGCCACGCCCAGAGCGCCGACCGCCGTGGTGCCGAGCCCATGCCCGACGATGGCGTAGTCGGCGAGCAGGAACAGCGGCTCGGCCACGAGCGCCCCGAACGCGGGCACGGCAAGCCGCAGAATCTCCCGGTCTCTGGATGTAATGGGCATTTGTCCATTATGGACATTACACGGCGTGTCACGCCAACTTTCTTTCCTCCACAACCGGTGGATACCGTTCGCCCTGCTCAGCCGAGCTTCGGCGGATATCAGAAAGAGTTATCCCCAGCCCCGTCCACAGGCCGTTCACACCCTCGGGGCACTCGTGCACAGGTTGACCACAGGGTTGTCCACAGGCCACGTTGCCGAGTGGCCAGGACTCCGCGAAACTGTCACACCGGTCGACTACAAGTGGGGGTGGTGCGACCACCTGCGAGGTGCACGAGGGGGCGCGGTGAGCATTGACCAAGAGGCCGTCGGCAGTCCGGGGTTCGAGCGCACCCCTCCGCACAACATCGAGGCGGAGCAGTCGGTCCTCGGCGGCATGCTGCTGTCGAAGGACGCCATCGCCGACGTCGTCGAGATCCTGCGCTCCGACGACTTCTACCGCCCCGCCCACCAGATGGTCTACGACGTCATCACCGACCTCTACGGCAGGGGCGAGCCGGCCGACGCCGTCACCGTCTTCGACGAGCTGCAAAAGCGCGGCGAGATGGCCCGCGTGGGCGGCGCCGCCTACCTCCACACGCTGACCGCCGTCGTCCCCACCGCCGCCAACGCCGGCTACTACGCCAAGATCGTCCGCGAGCAGGCCATCCTGCGCCGCCTCATCGAGGCCGGCACCCGCATCGTCTCCTTCGGCTACGGCGGCCAGAACGAAGAGGTCGACGAGCTGGTCGACCGCGCCCAGGCGGAGATCTACCAGGTCACCGAGCGCCGCACGTCCGAAGACTACGCGCCGCTCGCCGACATCATGCCCGGCGCGCTCGACGAGCTCGAGGCCATCGGCAGCCGCGGCGGCCAGATGGTCGGCGTCCCCACCGGCTTCGCCGACCTCGACCAGCTCACCAACGGCCTGCACCCAGGCCAGATGATCGTCGTGGCCGCGCGTCCCGCCATCGGCAAGGCCCTCGCGCTCGACACCCCGCTGCCCACGCCCGCCGGCTGGACGACGATGGGCGAGGTCCGGGTGGGCGACCTGCTCATCGGCGCCGACGGCCGGCCCACCCGCGTGGTCGCGGCCACCGAGGTGCTGCGGGGGCGGCCCTGCTACGAGGTGGAGTTCGCCGACGGCACGGTGATCGTGGCCGACGCCCGTCACCAGTGGCTCACCAGGCACGACGGGGGAGAGGCGCGGGTCCGTACGACGGAAGAGCTCGCCCGAGGCCACACGATCACCAACACAAGCCCCCTGGCCCTCCCCGAGCGCGACCTCCCTGAGCCCCCCTACAAGCTGGGCACCCGCCTGGCTACCGGCGCGCGTATCCCCACGGCCTACCTGCGCGCCTCCGAAGACCAGCGCAGGGCTCTCCTGGCGGGTCTGCTCGACACGGCAGCCACCATCGACGCCGCAGGAACGGTACACCTCGACCTCACGGACCCCGGCCTGGCCGAAGAGGTCTGCGAGCTGATCCACAGCCTCGGCCACACGGCGGCCGGCTGCGGGACAGCGGTCACGTTCACCCCGCCCGACAAGGTCTTCCGGCGCCGCACCGACGCCAACGCCCGCATCGACACCGCCGCCCCCCTCCACCGCACGATCACGGAGGTCCGCCCGGTGCCCTCGGTGCCGGTGCGCTGCGTGGAGGTGGACAACGCCGACCACCTCTACCTCGCCGGCCGCACCCTGGTCCCCACCCACAACTCCACGCTCGGCCTCGACTTCGCCAGGTCGGCGGCGATCCGGCACGGCATGACCACGGTCATCTTCTCCCTGGAGATGTCCCGCAACGAGATCACCATGCGCCTGCTGTCCGCCGAGGCCCGCGTGGCCCTCCACCACATGCGCTCCGGCATGATGGGCGACGACGACTGGACCCGCCTGGCCCGCCGCATGAGCGAGGTGGCCGAGGCCCCGCTGTTCATCGACGACTCGCCCAACATGTCGATGATGGAGATCCGCGCCAAGTGCCGCCGCCTCAAGCAGCGCAACGACCTGCGCTTCGTGGTCATCGACTACCTCCAGCTGATGAGCTCCCCGAAGAAGGTCGAAAGCCGCCAGAACGAGGTCTCGGAGATCTCCCGAGCCATCAAGCTCCTGGCGAAGGAGCTGGAGGTCCCGGTGATCGCAATCTCCCAGCTCAACCGCGGCCCGGAACAACGCACCGATAAGCGCCCACAAGTGAGCGATCTACGTGAATCAGGAAGTATCGAGCAAGATGCCGACATGGTCATCCTTTTGCACCGGGAGGATGCCTACGAGCCGGAGTCGCCTCGGGCCGGTGAGGCGGACCTGATCGTGGCCAAGCACCGTAACGGCCCCACGGCCACCGTGACGGTCGCCTTCCAGGGTCACTACAGCCGGTTCGTGGACATGGCCCAGCACTGAGCCGGCCGCTCGGAAGCGGGGACGCCTCCCACCGATGAGTTCTGTGCGCGTCCGTGGTCGATACGGGTGAATCGAACAGGGTGGGAAGCGCATGGAGGTAGTGATGAGCGTCGGCGGCTCCGAGCAGGGTCCCAGGGTGCTGGTGGCGGGGGCGAGTGTCGCGGGGCCGGCGCTGGCCCACTGGCTGCGCCGGCGGGGGGCCGAGGTGACCGTCGTGGAGCGGGCTCCTGAGCTGCGTCCCGGCGGGCAGGCGGTGGACGCGCGCGGCGTCGCCAAGGAGGTCATCGGCCGCATGGGGCTGGCCGCGGCGGTGCGCGCGGCCCGTACCGACACCGCGGGCGCGTACATCGTGGACGCGGACGGGAACGTGCTGGAGACCCACCGCGCGGACGACCACGGCGGCGACGGATTCATCGCGGACATCGAGATCCTGCGCGGGGACCTGTCCCGCGTGCTCTACGACGACACCAGGGACGGCGTCGAGTACGTCTTCGGCGACCGGATCGCCGAGCTCGCCCAAGATGCGGACGGGGTCGACGTGGTCTTCGAGGGCGGCGACCGGCGGCGTTTCGACCTGGTGATCGGGGCCGACGGGCTGCACTCGCAGTTGCGCGCGATCGTGTTCGGGCCGCGCGAGCAGTTCGTCCACCACCTCGGGCTCGTGCTGGCCTTCTACAGCGTGCCCAACGAGTTCGGCGTGGACCGGTGGATGATCGACCACCAGGAGGGCGGACGGTCCGCCGGCCTGCGGCCCGTCCCTGACGCCACCCGGGCGATGGCCATGTTCTCCTTCCCCGCGGCCGACTTCGACGTCGATCACCGCGACGTCGCGACGCAGAAGCGCCTGCTGCGCGAGCGGATGGACGGTTTCGGCTGGCTGACCCGGCGCATGCTGGCCCACGTGGACGACGCGCCTGACTTCTATCTGGACCAGGTCGCTCAGGTGGTGATGGACCGCTGGTCGAGCGGGCGGGTGGGGCTGCTCGGGGACGCGGCGTTCTGCGCGTCGCCGATGTCGGGGGCGGGCACCGGGCTGGCCTTGGTGGGCGCCTACCTGCTGGCCGGAGAGCTGGCCGCCGCCGACTGGGAGCCGAAGGCCGGGTTCGCGGGTTACGAGACGAGGATGCGCCCGTACGTGGAGGCCAACCAGGAGATGGGCCGGCTGCACGTCCACAGCCTCGGGGACGCCGGGCCGAGCCCCGATTTCTCCGGCGCCTGGTTCGCCGACCTGATCGAGCGCGCGATCAACGGCGTCGACCTTCCCGACTACGGTGCTGTGACCTAACAGACAAGTCGCCACGGAATGGCGGGTGATCGGCTCAGTGCTCTACGAGAGGACTGAAGCGAAGGGAAACGCCATGACCATCCTCGTCGCCTACGACGGCTCGGCCGACGCGCGCGCCGCGATCGAGTTCGCCGCCAAGCACCTCACGGCCGAGCCCGCGGTCATCGTCACGGTCTGGGAGCCGCTGCTCGTCCAGCTCAAGAAGTATCCGCTGGCCGCCGGAGCCATCGACCCGGGCACCGAGGACGAGGCGCACGCCCAGGCGGAGCAGCACGCCAAGGAGGGCGCTGAGCTGGCCGTCGCGTCGGGGCTTTCCGAGGTGACCTACCGGGCGGTGGCCGACAACGAGTCGATCTGGAAGACGATCGTGGACGTGGCCGACGAGGTCGACGCCTCGCTGATCGTGACCGGCTCGCGGGGGCTGGCCGGCGTACGGTCGGTGCTGCTCGGCAGCGTCTCCAACCACGTGCTGCACCACGCCCACCGCCCGACCCTCATCGTCCCGCCCGCGCCCAAGAACTGAGGGTCAGGACGCGCAGCACTGCTGGGGCGGGCACAGGCGGGTGTCGATGCGGCGCGCGCCTGGCCCCTCCTCGCCCAGCCGGTCGTACGGGTTCGCGACGGGGCACCGGTCGAGCGACAGGCAGCCGCACCCGATGCAGTCGGTGAGGTCGTCACGCAGCCGCTGCAACTGCTCGATCCGGTCGTCCAGCTCGCCGCGCCAGGCCGCCGACAGCCGGGCCCAGTCCTCGCGGGTGGGGGTGCGCTCGTCGGGGAGTTCGCTGAGGGCGTCCTTGATGACCTTGAGGGGGATGCCGATGCGCTGCGCCAGCCTGATGAAGGCGACCCTGCGCAGGCTGTCGCGGGAGTAGCGGCGCTGGTTGCCCGCCGTACGCCGGCTGGTGAGCAGGCCCTTGGCCTCGTAGAAGTGCAGGGCGGAGACGGCGACGCCGCTGCGCTCGGCGAGCTGCCCGACGGTGAGCTCCTTGGTGTTCCAGGCGACCTTCGTCATACCTCGACATTACTTCAGGATCGTAGGGTGGTCGCCATGACGGACACGATCCCCACTGAGTTCGAGGTCCTCGACGAGCGCATGGCCGCGATCGGCGGCGACACCACGATCGAGATCTTGTATACCGGCACCCGCTGGGGCGAGGGGCCGGTCTACTTCCCGGCCGGCCGGTTCCTGGTCTGGAGCGACATCCCGAACGAGCGCATGCTCCGCTGGGACGAGACGACCGGCGCGGTGGGCCCGTTCCGCCTGCCGTCCGGCTACGTCAACGGCAACACCCTCGACCGCGAGGGCCGGCTGATCTCCTGCGAGCAGGGCCCGCGCCGGGTCATCCGCACCGAGCACGACGGCTCCATCACGGTGATCGCCGACCGGTGGCAGGGCAGGCGCTTCAACAGCCCCAACGACGTCGTCGTACGCTCCGACGGCTCCATCTGGTTCACCGACCCCCCGTACGGGATCCTCAGCGACTACGAGGGCGTGGCCGCCGAGCAGGAGATCGACGGCTGCCACGTCTACCGCGCCGACCCGGTGACGGGCGAGGTGCGGCGGGTGGCCGACGACTTCGACCGCCCCAACGGCCTGGCGTTCTCGCTGGACGAGCGGCACCTCTACGTGGCCGACACGCGGGCCAGGCACATCCGCGTGTTCGAGGTCCAGGACGACGGCAGCCTCGCCGACGGCGAGGTGTTCGCGACGGGCGGCGAGCCGGACGCGTACGACGGCCTGCGCCTCGACGACAAGGGCCGGGTGTGGGCCGCGGCCGGCAAGGCCCTGCTCTGCTACGACCCCGACGGCACGTTGCTCGGCCGCCTGCGCCTGCCCGAGCCGACCGCGAACCTGGTGTTCGGCGGCCCCAAGCGCAACCGGCTGTTCATCGCGTCCGCGACCTCGCTGTACTCCCTGCTGACCAACGTCACAGGAGCGCGCCCGGTGTGGGCCACCGGGCGCTGACTCCCCCCGCCGCGCCCCCGCGACGGCGGGGTGCGCGGCTCACTCCCATCGGAAGAGCCGTACGGCGAGACCGCCGAAGACGACCAGCCCTGCCGTCACCACCACCAGGTGGAGGACCTGCGGCGGGTGCCCGGCCCAGGTGTCCCTGAGCGCCGCGGCGAACGGCCCGGCCACCGAGTAGTCACTGATCGTCCGCAGCACGTCCGGCATGACGTCGCGCGGCACCCACATCCCGGCGAGGAACATCAGCGGGAACATCACCGCGGACCCGATGCCGGGCGCGACCTTGGCGTTCGGCGCCAGGGAGGCGATGACCAGCCCCATGGCGAGCAGCGCCGCGGTGCCGAGCAGGAACACCAGCACGAACCAGGCGAGCTGCCGCGGCGGCGCCGAGCCGAACACCACCGTCCCCGCGACGATCAGCAGCGTCGTGGTGACCGCGCCGATGCCCAGGTTGATCAGCAGCTGCACCCCCAGCATCCGCCCAGGGCCGACCGGGGTGGTGGACATCCGCCTGAGCACCCCCTGCTCCCGGTACGTGGACAGCGTCGCGGGCAGCACGCTGCAGGCCAGCGTCAGCAGCGCGAGCAGCACCATCATGCTCGGCCACTGCGCGTCCACGTACCGCTCACCGCCGGCGCCCGCCTCGGTGAAGAACGGGATGCTGAGCCCCAGCACGACCAGCAGCCCGAGCGGCAGCCCGATGGTGAAGAACAGCAGCGGCCACTCCCTCAGGTGCAGCCTGATCTCCGTGACGAGCAGCTTCATGACAGCTTCCTTCCGGTCAGCGCGAGGAACGCGTCGTCCAGCGTGGCCTGCTCGATGCGCAGGTCTCCCGGGACGATCTGGTGGTGGGCCAGGGCGAGGGTGACGGCGGGCGCGAGGTTGCCCGAGCCGCTGACGATGACGTGTTCGCCGCTCCTCGTGACCTCGCGCACCTCGGGCAGCGCCAGCAGGACGGCGTCGTCCACCGGCGCGGACGGGCGGAAGCGCAGCCGCTGGTCGCCGCCCACCTGGGCGATGAGCCCCTCGGGAGTGTCGGTGGCGACGACGCGGCCGCCGTCGATGAGGGCGAGACGGTCGCAGAGCCGCTCGGCCTCCTCCATGAAGTGGGTGACCAGCACGATGGTCACGCCGGATGCGCGTACCTGCTCGATCAGCTCCCAGGTGTCCCTGCGGGCCTGCGGGTCGAGCCCGGTGGTCAGCTCGTCGAGCACGGCCACGCGTGGCCTGCCCACCAGGGCCAGCGCCACGGAGAGCCGCTGCCGTTGCCCGCCCGACAAGTTCCTGAACTTGGTCTCGCGCTTTCCGCCGAGTCCCACCCGGTCGATCAGCTCGTGCCAGTCGGCGGGGTCGGGGTAGAAGGAGGCGTACAGGTCGAGCGCCTCACGTACTTTGATCTTCTCCGGCAGCGCGGCGCTCTGGAGCTGCATGCCGATCACCCGGCGCAGCTCGTCGCGGTCGGTCGCCGGGTCGAGGCCGGCCACGCGAACGCTACCGCCGTCGCGCTGCCGCAGACCGGCGACGCACTCGACGGTCGTCGTCTTGCCGGCCCCGTTGGGGCCGAGGATGCCGAAGATCTCGCCCTCCGCCACCTCGAACGACACGTCGTCCACCGCGAGGTGATCGGGGTACTGCTTGCGCAGGTTCCTGACCTCGATGATTTTCATGGCATTGACGCTAGGGACGCGGATGACAAGGCGGAATCTCGCTAGATGCCCGGCAAGGGTGTACTTAGGTGCAGTGACCTCACCCCTCCTGGTGGCGCAGACTGATGTCATGCTCAAGAGGTACGGTCACGTCGTCACGCTGCTGGCGCTCGGTGTGCTGCAGGTGCCCATGATCGTCGTGAGCGGTTTCCTGCTCATGCTGTCGTTCGCGCTCGGCATGGTGTTCCTGTATCCGACGCAGGTGATGATGGTCAGGCGGATGGCCGAGCTGCACCGCAGGATGGTCACCGAGCGGCTCGGCGTCACCATCGAGTCGCCCTACCTGCCCGCGCCGCCGCCTCCCGTGCCGCAGCCCGACGGCTTCTACCGCGCCGACCGTACGCTCTACAAGACGCCCCGCGTGCCCGAGTGGAACAACCGGTTCAAGTGGCTGCTCGGCGACCCGGGCACCTGGCGCGACCAGAGCTGGATGCTGCTCGACCCGCTGGTCAAGCTGCTGCTCCTCCCGGCGCTCCTGCTGGTGCCGAGGCGCGGCCTGGCGATCTACGCCCGCTGGTGCCGGCTGCTGCTTGACGCCACCGCCGCCAGCCGTCTGGCCGGCCAGGTCAGCCATCTCACGCGCACCCGCAACCTGGCCGCCGACTCCCAGGCGGCCGAGATGCGCAGGATCGAGCGCGACCTGCACGACGGCACGCAGGCCAGGCTCGTCGCCATCGGCATGACGCTGGGCGCGGTAGAGGAGCTCGTGGACAAGGACCCGGCCGCGGCGAAGGCGCTGCTGGCCAGGGCCAGGGACGCCTCGTCGGAGACGCTCACCGAGCTGCGCAGGGTCATCCGCGGCATCCACCCGCCGGTGCTGGCCGAGCGCGGCCTGATCGACGCCGTACGCGCCCTCGCCATGGACCACCCGATGCACGTCACCGTGGACGCCGACCTGCCGAAACGAGCGGAGGCGCCGGTGGAGGCGGCGGTCTACTTCGCGATCAGCGAGCTGCTGACCAACGCCGCCAGGCACGGCGACGCCCAGAAGGTCGGCGTGGACATCAGCGCCCACGGCGCCGACCTGCGCGTCACGGTCATGGACGACGGCATGGGCGGCGCCGACCCGTCCAAGGGCAGCGGCCTGTCCGGCATCGAGCGGCGGATCGCGGCCTTCGACGGCGTGCTCGCCCTGCACAGCCCGCCGGGCGGCCCGACCATGGTCACCATGGAGCTGCCCCGCGTGCTGCCGGTGCCCGAGACCGCGGCCCGCAAGATGCCGCGCAGGAAGATGGTCGTCGTGACGGCCCTCTGGGCCACGGCCTGGTGCCCCACCTTCCCCCAGGGAATCGTGGCGGCCGTCTTCAAGATCTTCGGCGTCGAGGAGAAGACGTGGTTCCTCGCCCTGCACCTGCCGCTGCCCTGGCAGTGGCCGACGATCATCGGCATGATCGCGGTGGGTGTCTTCATGCACGTCATGGCCATCCGCATCCCGGCGACCCACGACCACGGGCGTCTCATGCAAGACTTCTCCCCGCTCACGCTCGTCAAGCCATGGAAACCATGAACCGCGTCCTCATCGCAGAAGACCTCTACCTGCTCCGTGACGGCCTCGTCCACCTGCTGCAGGCCCACGGATTCACCGTCGTCGCCGCCGTCGAGAGCGGGCCCGAGCTGCTCAAGGGCCTGCTGGAGCTGCGCCCCGACGTCTCCATCGTCGACGTACGGCTGCCGCCCACCCTCACCGACGAGGGCCTGCAGGCCTCGCTCACGGCCAGGCGGCAGGTGCCCGGCCTGCCCATCCTCGTGCTGTCCCAGCACGTCGAGCAGCTCTACGCCCGCGAGCTGCTGGCCGACGGCTCGGGCGGCATCGGCTACCTGCTGAAGGACCGCGTCTTCAACGCCGAGCAGTTCATCGACGCCGTACGCCGGGTCGCCGCGGGCGGCACCGCCATGGACCCAGAGGTGATCGCGAAGCTGCTGGCCAGCAACGCCAAGCGGGAGCCGCTCGGCGGCCTCACGCCACGCGAGCGCGAGGTCCTGGAGGCCATGGCGGAAGGACGCTCGAACGCGGCGATCTCCCAGCGCCTCTATCTGAGCGAGAGCGCCGTGGCCAAGCACACGGCCTCCATCTTCGCCAAGCTCGGCCTGGCGCCGTCCGACGACGACAACCGGCGCGTGCTCGCCGTGCTCGCCTACCTCAACAGCCGCTGACCGCCTGTCCACCGAACTGCGCTGAGTTGTCGGTGGCACCGGCTATTTTCATAGGGCAGGCGGCGACGAGAAGGTGGTATGAGGTGAAAATCCGGGTTAACCGCGATGTTCTGGCAGATGCGGTGGCATGGGCTGCCCGAGTCCTGCCCAGCCGTCCCGTGGTGCCCGTGCTGTCCGGGCTGCTGCTGGAGGCGACCGACGAGCTCACCCTGTCGGCGTTCGACTACGACGTCTCCGCGCGCGCCGCGATCGAGGCCGAGGTGTCCGAGGAGGGCCGCGTGCTCATCCCCGGCAAGCTGCTCGCCGAGATCAGCCGCAGCCTGCCCGCCGACGACGTCGAGCTGGTCACTGAGGGCGCCGAGGCGGTGCTCACCTGCGGCAGCGCCGAGTTCGGCCTCATCACCATGCCGGTCGAAGACTTCCCCGCCCTGCCCGCCATGCCACCGGCCATCGGCGCCATCGGCGGCGGCGTGTTCGCCTCCGCGGTCGGCCAGGTCGCGCCCGCCGCCAGCCGCGACGACACGCTGCCCATGCTCACCGGCATCAGGGTCGACATCGAGGGCGAGTCGGTGGCCATGGCCGCCACCGACCGCTACCGCATCGCCGCCCGCGACTTCACCTGGCGTCCGGCCGCCCCCGACGTCGCCGTCTCCGCCATGGTGCCCGCCCGGGTGCTGGTCGAGGTGGCCAAGTCGCTGCGCGGCGGCGAGGTCTCCGTGGCCATGGGCGACGGGGTCGCCGGGTTCGAGAGCGTCGGCCGCAGCACCACCGTGCGGCTGCTCGACGAGCAGTTCATCGACTACCGCGCGCGGCTCACGTCCGAGTGGTCGATCAGGGCCGACGTCGCGGTGGCGCCGTTCGTCAACGCGATCAAGCGGGTGGCCCTCGTGGCCGAGCGCAACACCGCGGTGCGGCTGTCGTTCAGCCAGGGGCAGGTGCTGATCCAGGCGGGCGGCGGCGACATCGGCCGCGGCACCGAGGTCGTGCCGTGCGAGCTGCGCGGCGACGACATCCAGATCGCCTTCCAGTCGCAGTTCCTGCTCGACGGGCTCACCGGCATCGAGACCGAGCTGGCCCGCATCAACCTCGAGTCGCCCACCAGGCCCGCGCTCATCCAAGACGTGCCGGGCGACGCCCAGCCGGCCTTCCGCTACCTCGTCATGTCCCTGCGTCAGACGTGAGCGCCGCCTGACGGGCGGCGACCAGCCTGAAGACCCGCTTGAACTCCGCGTACGCCTGCTCGCCCACGGCCCGCGCGTGGGCCGCCTCCAAGTCGGCGAGGATGGCGTCGGAGCGCGCGATGAAGTCGCGCCCCCTGTCGGTGGGCACGATCAGCTTGGCGCGCCGGTCGGCCGGGTCCCGCCGGCGCTCCACGTAGCCGAGCTCGACCAGCTCGTCCACCAGCGTGCCGATCACCTGCTTGTGCCGGCCCGAGCGCGCGGCGAGGTCCGTCGCGCGGCTGCCGTCGTCGTCGAGGTAGGCCAGCACGGCGCCGTGGCGCGGCCGCAGCCGCGGATGCCCCTGCTCGGCCAGCGCGGCGAACAGCTCCCGCTGCAGCCCGAACAACGTGCGCCCGCTCAGCATCCCCAGATCGGGGTCCTCCTGGGTGCGCCGGCTCCTGTCCATGCTCCCCGCGCTCCCCGCGAGCGGCTCAGGACTCGGTGAGCGCGATGAGGATGTGCTCCATGCAGGCGTGACCGGCCCGCTCCGCCGCCGCGGCGTCGCCGGCCGCGATGGCCCTGGCGATGGCCTCGTGGGGGATGTAGTTCTTGTTCAGCGACGTGCCCGCGGCCGTGATGCTGGCCCGCAGGGCCGCCGAGAAGTCCTCATAGAGGTCGATGAGCACGAGATTGTGGGTGGCGTGCGCGACCGCCATGTGGAAGGCCAGGTCGGCCTCCACGAAGAAGTCGGGGTCGTCGAGCTCCCAGGCCCGCTCCCGCTCGGCCAGCGCCGCCTCGATGCGCCGGATGTCCTCATCCGTACGCCGGGTGGCGGCCAGCCGGGCGGACTCGACCTCCAGCGCACGGCGTACTTCGAGGATCTCGAGCTGCTCCGCCTGGCGCAACCGCCGCAGCATCGCGCCGGACAACTCGCTCGTCGCCCGGACGTAAGTGCCGTCCCCCTGACGGCACTCGAGCAGCCCGGCGTGGGTGAGCGCGCGTACGGCCTCCCGAACGGTGTTGCGTCCCACTCCGAGCTGCTCGGCGAGCGCGGTCTCGGTCGGGATCTTGCCGTTCATCGGCCACGACCCTGTGGTGATCTGCTCCTTGAGCTGATCGATCACCTGGTCGACGAGCGAAGCCCGCTGCGCCGTACGCAGACTCACAGTCCGCCTCCTCCGGGAAAGCCAATCATCCTATGAGTCAATGACTGGTAGACCCTAATTATTCCAGACTCAATAGGCCAAATCTGGAGCTCCCGGAGGTTCAGCGAGAAACTGTGGCGTCAATCGTCACCCCTGCCATGGCGGAGCGAACTCCGGCAGCTTCGAGGGCTTTACGATATGCCGCCGTCTGAAGTGCCTTGGACTCGCCCCTGCCATAAAGGTCGCCCAGCTCACGCCAGCACCGCGCGGCCTGCCGATCGGAGCCGAACACCGGCCGGTCGAGGGTGTCGAGCAGCTCGTACGCGTCGCGCAGCTGCCCGGAGGCGTCGCCCGCCTGCTCGTAGGCGACGGTCGCCAGCACCAGGTGCGCCTCGGCCGCGGTGGTGCCGCTGCCGTCGTGGTCGAGCCCGGACGCCTTGACGGCCAGCTCGCCCGCGCCCACCAGGTCGCCGGCACGCAGCTTCACCCGCGCGTGGACGATCAGGCTCTCGCCGTATTCGCGCGCCGTGGCGGGGAAGACGGAGAACGCGCTGACGGCCTCGCCGGCCAGCCGCTCGGCCTCTTCGATCGGTCCCACGCCCATCCTGGCCCAGTGCATGGCCGCCCTGGCCAGCACCAGCGCGAGCCGGGTCGGCCGCCCGGCCATGATGGCGTCGTCGGCCAGCGCGACGGCCAGCGCGGAGTCCTCGCCCGCCGCCGCGGCGGCACTCGCGTGCCACAGTGCCCGGATCTCAGCGGAACGGTCCACAACCTGAGGCACACCCGCCGTGTCGAGCACCTGCTTGACGTAGGCCAGCGCGGGGGAGTCGGTCTCGCTCTCGCCACGCGCCTCGATCAGCGCCGCGGCCAGCTCGACGGCCACCTCGCCCTGGGTGATCCGCAGCCGTTCGGCCTGCGCCAGCGCGGTGGCCGCGAGGTCGCGGGCCCGCAGCCGGTCGCCGGCCTGCTGGTAGCAGCGGCTCAACGCGATCGTGATCGGCAGGTCGGCCAGCTGCTCGGGATGAGCCGCCGCCTCTCTGCGCAGCCTCTCGAACGCCTCCACCGCCTGGCCGAGCCGCCCCTGGGCCTCAAGGGCACGCGCCCTGCCGAACCGCGCCTGCGCGGTCAGCATCGCGTTCTCCTCGTCCGCGGCCTTCACGATCTCCGTGAACCGGTCCGCGGCGGTGGCGGGGTCGCCGTGCTGGAGCTCTAGCTCGGCATGGCGCAGGCCGAGCTCGGTGTCGATGCGCTGGCGAGGCTCGATCCCGTGAAGGAGGAACTCCGTCGTGCATCCGAGCCGCTCGGCCAGGAGCCGGGCAACCACAGGAGTCGGCGTACGCTTACCCGACTCAATGAGCGAGACATAACTGTCCGACAGGTCGGGTCCGGCCAGCTGGGCCTGAGACATCCGCCTGTTCAGCCGCAATCCACGGACGCGGTCACCGATGGTTCCCTGACTCGGCATCTCATCTCTCAAGGCGGGGAAGGGTCAACAACACGCAATGATTGCATGAAGTAGCCGAATCTGGTATCCCCGCGTGAAGAATTTGCCACGTCGAGATTAATCGTCCCCGTCGTCCTTGCCGGGGAAAAGCATCTGGCAGACCTCTAGGTAGAGCGTCTCCGGATACGGAATGTATTCGACCGTTGACAGAGCCTGATCCTGACCGGCCGATTCGAGGATGAACTCACCGTAACCGAGCATGCGCCCAAGCAGAGATCTTTGGAAGCTCATGTCGGTGACCTTGCCCAATGGCATCATCGCGACCTTGCGCGTGATGAGGCCGGTGGTGAGCAGCATTCGCTTGGATGTCACCACAAAGTAATCGACCGACCACTCCGCGACTTTCCAAACGAAGCGGATCAGCAACAGCAGCCACAACCACCAGACGACGACCAGGGCCGTGCCGCCCGCCTCGCCGCCGCCGAAGAATCTGCTGAGGAGCCCGGCGACGATGAGGCCGCCGAGCACCTCGGCGACCGGGCGCAGCAGAATGGCGGGATGCCGCCGCACCATGATGACCTGTTGTTCCTGGGGGAGGAGGTAGCGGTTGACCGACGATGGAGCGGAGTCCCCGTGGGTCACAAGTCTCATGAGAGGCTGTTCACGAATTGGGCCAGCGAGTCGGCCGCGTTGAACACCGTGTCGAACGCTCCCTTCACCGCGTCCGCGGCGTCAGCTGGTCGCGCGAACAGGTAGTACGCAACAAATGCGATACCACCGTATGTGAGGACCTTTTTGACCTGCACCGTCGCCTCCGTACCCACTTACCCACTCCACCCGCCCTATACATTACCCACCCGGATGCCGGGGTAAAGGTAACTTGGCAGGTAAGTTCTGATCTTGCTTAGCCGCGGTCGCTGGCCACCAGAGCCAGGACGTGTAGATGTTTACGCGCGATGCGCTCCACGAGGCTCGGATGGGCGTAGCCGGTGACCTCCAGCGCGCCGTAGTGCGCCGCCTCCACGCAGCGCGTTACCGTGGTCGCGGAGTGGATGCCGGCGAACTCGTCGCACAGCACCGTCTCCACGTCGGCGTACGGAGTCGGGTCCGCCTCGGTGTGCTCGCTCATCGTGCCCCCACGCGCATGCGGAAGATGTCTTCCAGTCTCTTCGTACCCACCCAACCACAGTATGTAACGAAGTGATGACGTGTCGTGACGGGTCGTGGACTTTTCCGAGAGAACTTTCCCGCACAGATGGCGGCGCTCCGGAGGGGGCGGCGCGCGGGGAGGCTTGTGGGGGGCGGGGTTCGGACGTATAGGTGGGCTTGGGGAAAGTGCGTCAGACGACGCCGTAGAGCCGGTCGCCGGCGTCGCCGAGGCCGGGAACGATGTAACCGTTCTCGTTGAGCCGCTCGTCCAGGGCCGCCGTGACCACTCGGATCGGCTTGCCGGAGTTGGCGAACACCTTGTCCATGTACGCCAGCCCCTCGGGGGCCGCCAGCAGGCACAGGGCCGTGACGTCGACCGCACCCCGGTCGAACAGGAACTGCACCGCCGCCGCCAGCGTGCCACCGGTGGCCAGCATGGGGTCGACGACGTAGCACTGGCGCCCGGACAGGTCGTCGGGCAGGCGCGTCGCGTACGTCTCGGCCTGCAGCGTCGACTCGTTGCGGATCATGCCGAGGAACCCGACCTCGGCCGTCGGCAGCAGCCGCATCATGCCGTCGAGCATGCCCAGCCCGGCCCGCAGAATGGGCACCACCAGCGGGTACGGCTTCGCCATCCGCACCCCCTCGGCCTGCGCCACCGGCGTCTGCACGGTGACCTCGCTGACCCGGACGTCGCGCGTGGCCTCGTAGGCGAGCAACGTCACCAGCTCGTCCGCGAGCCTGCGGAAGGTGGGCGAGTCGGTGCGGACATCACGCAACGTGGTGAGTTTGTGGGCCACGAGCGGATGATCGACGACGAGGGTCTCCATGGCACCCAACGCTATCTCCTGCCCAACCCTGCTATCGACCCCCCACCAGCCCCCAACCCGCCACGCCGGCAGCACCGAAAGACCAACCTCCTCTCCTCCCCAGAGGGCGCAAGGTCCCACGTACGGGAGCGGCCTTCCCTCCTCTTTAGAGGACGGAAGCCCCGCGTCCGGGAGAGCGGCCTTCTCTCCTCCCCAAGGGACGGAGAGCCCCGCGTCCGGGGGAGCGGCCTCCTCTCCTCCTTGGAGGGCGCAAGGTCTCGCGTTCCGGGGAACGGCCGTCCCTCCTTCCTAGAGGACGGAAGTCCCGCGTCCGGGAGCGCAGCCTTCTCTCCTCCCCAAGGGACGGAGAGCCCCGCGTCCGGGGGAGCGGCCTCCTCTCCTCTCCAAAGGACGGAAAGTCTCGCGTCCGGGAGAGGGGCGGGCGTGAGGGTGGGGGCGTTGGGTAGGCGCTTCCCCCTCCCTCCTCCGAAGGCCGGGAATCGTCGCGGGCGGGGAGGGTCGAACGTGACGGGAGAGGTGCGGGGGCATCACATCTTTGGTTTTGATCACAATTTGGTCGGAGAGGCACACGCCCGGTGGCCGGTTCTGGAACGATTGGGTCCTGGTGATATCTGTCGTGTCAGAGGTCGGGTGGGGATGGCGATGACAGACGAAGACGCTCTCGACTTCGCCATCGTGGTTTATCGCGAGGACGACTGCTGGCAGGCCGAGCTCCTGCCGGTCACGCTCACGTCCGACCTGCACGGGCTCATCCACGCCCTGAGGCAGCAGCCGAGCGAGAGCGGCACGATCGGGCTGGTCGCGGTCGGCGACGAGTTCTTCGTGGCGCTCAGGGTCATCGGCGACCGGGTCGACGTGTTCCTGTCCGACATCGCCGCCTCGTGGGACTTCCCGCTGGCCCGCCAGGTCCTCCACTACCTCGACGTCCCCGTGCCGGACGAGGAGGAGCTCGACGAGATCCTCCAGGACGAGGAGACCGTGCTCCCCGCAGGAGATCTGTCGATCTTCGCCGATCTCGGGTTGGACGAGATGGAGCTGGGCATCCTCTCCGGCGACATCGACCTGCTTCCCGAAGATGTGCTGTCCAGCATCGCCGCGCGGCTGGGGTTCTCCGAGCCGTTCGAGCGTGCCATCGAATCGGTCTTCGGCTGACCCCCCTGGAGCGCGGACATGGCGTCCAACACCTTCTCTGCGGCCTTTGTCAGAACCTCCGACGGCTGGAACGGTGCCGAGGTCGATCTCGGGGACGTCGAGATCGTCGACGACTTCGGTGACGCCGTCACGGAGACGCTGGGACTTTCCGGCGACGAGCTCGCCCTGCTGTGCGTCGAGGTCGAGGACGAATGGTTCGCGATCGTCCGCTACCACGGCATCGAGGAGCCGCGGGTGTTCCTCTCCGACGTGCACGCCGTCGTGGCCGACAACCTCGGTGAGCTGTTCGCCGAGTTCGCCGGGGTGGCGCCCGACAAGGAGGGCAACGGGCTCGGCGTCCGCCCGGCGGGCGACTTCGAGCTGCTCAGCGACCTGGGAGTGAGCTCCGAGGAGCTGCTTGAGCTGAGCATGGAGGAGGGCGTGCTGCCGGCCGACATCCTGTCGGTGATCGCCGAGCGGCTTTCGTTCGCCGACGAGCTCGACCGGTTGCGGTGACGTACGAGGACGCCATGCGTCTGGCCCTGGCGGAGGCCGGCTCGGCCGCCGCGAGGGGTGAGATCCCCGTCGGCGCTGTCGTGCTCGACGAGCACGGCGAGGTGCTGGCCAAGGCAGGCAACGACCGCGAGTCCACCGCGGACCCGACGGCCCACGCCGAGGTGCTCGCGCTGCGCGCGGCCGCCGCCCGGCGCGGCGAGTGGCGGCTCGGCGGCTGCACGCTCGTGGTGACGCTGGAGCCGTGCACGATGTGCGCGGGCGCCGCGGTGCTGGCCAGGGTGGAGCGGATCGTGTACGGCGCCACGGACGAGAAGGGCGGCGCCGTGGGCTCGCTCTGGGACGTCGTACGCGACCGCAGGCTCAACCATCGGCCCGAGGTCGTCATGGGCGTGCTCGCAGAAGAGTGCGGTGCGACCCTAAAGCGGTTCTTCGCTACGCGCAGGATCCGGTAAGCTCTTCCGCGGTGGTGTCGCCTAGTGGCCGAGGGCGCACGCCTCGAAAGCGTGTGATGGGGCAACTCATCCGTGGGTTCAAATCCCACCACCACCGCCACGCCGAAGGGCCTCCGAGATCTCGGGGGCCCTTTCGCATGTCCGCAGACCAGGCGGCGGGTGACAACCGTAATCGTGTTCACCGGTCGTTCACGGCCGGAAAAATGATGTTGGCGGAAAAATCAAAGGGAGCGCCGCGAGATTCGCGGCGCCCCCTTTCTCAGTTGGGCAGTTCGAGGACCCTGGCGTGCAGGATCGATCGTTGGTGCAGCGCGGCCCGCAACGCTCGGTGCAGGCCGTCCTCCAGATAGAGCTCGCCCTGCCACTGCACCACGTGCGGGAAGAGGTCCCCGTAGAACGTGGAGTCGGCCGCGAGCAGCGAGTGCAGGTCCAGCATGGCCTTCGTGGTGATCAACGAGTCGAGCCGGACCTGCCGTGGAGGGATTTGGGCCCAATCGCGGTTCGTCAGACCGTGGTTGGGATAAGGGCGTCCGTCGCCGACTAGCTTGAAGATCACCCCCCCGATTTTAGGAGAGAATCCGATTCCTCGCGTTGTCCGGTCGCGTCACGCCGGGTTCTGGAGATCGCAGTCGGTGGGTGCGCCGTTTTCGTATCCGCGCTTGAACGCGGCCACGCGCTGCCGTGAGCTCCCGTGGGTGAACGATTCAGGATCGATTCTCCCGGTGGTGCGCCGCTGGATTCTGTCGTCGCCGACCGCCGCGGCGGCGTCGAGCGCCTCGGAGATCTCGGCCGAGGTGAAGGGCTGCTCGTAGAAGCCGGTGCTGACCGCGTTGCGGGCCCAGACGCCTGCGTAGCAGTCGGCCTGCAGCTCGACGGCGACGGAGCTGCCGCCGTCGAGGGCGCCGAGGAGCTTCTGTACGTGGTGTCCGTACTCGTGGGCGATCACGTACGCCTGCGCGAACGGCCCGCCCTTGGCGCCGAACTGGGATCGGAGCTGGTCGAAGAAGCTGAGGTCGAGGTAGACGCGCTGGTCGCCGGGGCAGTAGAAGGGGCCGGCGGAGGAGCTCGCGGAGCCGCAGGCGGTCCTTAACCGTCCCGAGTAGAGGACGGTCTTCGCCGCCCGATATCCCGAAATTTCCTGCTTCCAGTAGTCCTGGATGCTGTTGACCACGCCCACCACCCGGCACTTCTCCGACTGGTCCGCGTCCTTGCCCTTCTGACACCGCGCCGACAGATCAGCGGGCGGCCTGCCCTGGCCCGGCTCGGCGCTCACGTTGTTCAGGACGAACACCAGCACCAGCACGATCAGGCCGACGATCCCGCCACCGCCGACCACCACACCTCCGGGGAAGCCGGAGAAGCCACCGCCCCCTCCCGCGTCCTCCACCTGCGAGGCGTCGAGGTCCGCCTGGTCCCTGAAGTCCATGCTGACATCCCTTTCTGGGGTATTGCCCGCAGGACAGACTGCCCCGAACCAGGACCGCTCTATCGAGCCGGGCTCAGATCCGCCCGGAGAACGTGTCGCACCGCTGGGGGTCGCCGCTGTCGTACCCGGTGCTGAACCACTTCTCGCGCTGCTCCGACGTGCCGTGCGTGAACGCGTCGGGCGTCACGCGGCCCTGCGAGCGCCGCTGGATGCTGTCGTCGCCGACGGCCGCCGCCGCGCTGAGCGCCTGCTGGATGTCGTTCTGCGAGAACGGCTGCTCGTAGAAGCCGGTCTTGACCGCGTTGCGGGCCCAGACGCCGGCGTAGCAGTCGGCCTGGAGCTCCAGACGCACGGAGGGGCTGTCGGCGCCGGGCCTGCTGTCGCGGCCCAGCTGGTCCATGGTGCCGAGCAGGTTCTGTACGTGGTGCCCGTACTCGTGGGCGATCACGTACGCCTGCGCGAACGGGCCGCCCTCGGCCCCGAAGTCGCGCTGGAGCGTGTCGAAGAAGGTGAGGTCGAGGTAGACCCGGCGGTCGGCCGGGCAGTAGAACGGCCCCACCGCCGAGTCCGCCGCGCCGCAGCCCGTCTCGATGGCCCTGGTGAACAGCACGGTCTTGGCCGGCCGGTACGTCTCCCCGCCGTCGCGCAGCGCCCGCCGCCAGTACGTCTGGATACTGTTGACCGTCCCCACCACCCGGCAGTCCTCCGACTGGTCGGCGTCGGCGCCGGTCTTGCAGCGTTCGGCGAGGTTGCCGGTGGCGGGGGCGCTCGGCGCCTGCCCGCCGCCCTGCCCGCCCGGATCGCCCTGCTCGCCCGGATCTCCGGTGAAGGACGTCGGAATGATGCCGAACAGGAACATCGCCCCCACTGCCAGGATCAGCAGCAGGCACCCGCCGCCCCGGCCGCCGATCGGCAACATGCAACCGCCCGGCATCCTGCCGAACCCGCCGCCGGGCCGCGGGCCCGACGCGCGGGCGTCCTCGACCTGCGACGGGTCGAGCGGTTTGTCGTCGTCGAACTGCATCGAAGCCTCCGACCGCAGTCCTGCCCTGTAGTGCGACGATTACGCAGAGCGATATATGAGAGTGCGATTTTTCCTGATATGTCGGCTACTCTGCCGCTATGACTGCTGGCATGATCGGGATCGCGCTGGTCTCATTGGGCATGGTGCTCACGCCCGGGCCGAACATGATCTACCTGGTGTCGCGCTCGATCACCCAAGGCCGCAAGTCGGGGTTCATCTCGCTGAGCGGGGTGTTCCTGGGGTTCACGACGTACCTCATCGCGACCTGCCTCGGGCTGACGGCGGTCTTCGCGTACGTACCGGCCGCCTACACCGCGCTCAAGCTCGCCGGCGCCGCGTACCTGCTCTGGCTGGCCTGGAACGCCGTTCGCCCGGGCGGCGCCTCCGCCTTCGAGCCGCGCGAGCTGCCCGTCGAACGCTCCGGCAAGCTGTTCACGATGGGCCTGCTGACCTGCCTGCTCAACCCCAAGATCGCCATCCTGTACCTGTCGTTGCTGCCGCAGTTCGTCGACCCGTCGATGGGACACGTCCTGCTGCAGAGCATCGCGCTCGGCTCGGTGCAGGTGGCCATCGGCACCCTGGTCAACGGCCTGATCGTGATCACGGCCGGCAGCCTCGCCGCGTTCCTCGCCCGCCGCCCCGTCTGGATCCGCGTCCAGCGCTACCTCACCGGCACCGTCCTCGGCGCCTTCGCCGTCACCATGGCCACCGACCGCTCCAAGGCCATCGTGGCCTCCTGAACCTCAGAGCACCCGAGGTCCTCGGTCCAGACCGTCCGGCCACGCCCAGAACCGCACGCCGTCTCCGGCACGGGTCAGGCACTCCATGGCGGGGTCCCGCATGTGGGCCGCGCGTCCCTCGGACAGCCTCCTGATCGCTTCGGAGACGGCGACCCACTCCGCCGCCACGACGTCCCCGTCGGGATCCGCGCAGCGGATCTCCTCCACCATGCCGCCGGGCAGGTCCCAGACCGGGTCCGCGCCGCGCTGCCGTACGAGGAGGACCTTGCCGTCTCTGCGGGCCATGGCGCTGACGGTGAGGACGGACAGCGCCTTCACATCAGGCGAGTGCCGCGCGCAGCAGGTCGGCGTAGGCGCGGCGGCGGTCGGCGGGGAGCCAGTCGGGCTGCGGGGGTGTGCGGTAGAGGTCGTCGCCCGGGTAGCGGGGGAAGAGGTGCTGGTGGAAGTGCCAGACGTCCTGGTTGCCCGCGGGCTCGTTGTGCTGGCGGGTGGAGACGCCGGCGCAGTCGTACGCGGTGCGCATGGCGCGGGCCAGCAACTGGGTGGCGTCGAAGATGGCGTGGCCGTCGGCGGCGGGGAGGTCGTACAGGTTCTCGTGGTGGGCGACGGGGATGATCAGCAGGTGCCCCGGGTTCCGCGGCCACCAGCGCGGGCAGATCATCGCGAAGACCCGCTCGTCGCGGTGGACCACGTCGGGCTCGCGGTCCGAGGGGAGGTCGCAGAACGGGCAGTCGTAATCGGCGGGTGCGTGGTTGTGCACGGGGCGCCTCCTGGTGGCATCCGTCTTCGGCGCGAACCATGCTGTCAGAGCGCAGCGAAATGTCGTGATCGTCCCCGGAGGCGCGTACGGCGGGTGCTGGGCGATGTGATGACGGCCGTCGAGACGTTCCTCGACGAGGTCGTCCGGCCGGACGTCAGCAGTTGAGGGCGACCGTGGTGAGAGGCCGGCCGGTGCCGGGGTCCAGGGGGATGAGGAAGTGGCGCCCGTCGTTGACCCGGATCTCCAACGACCTCGCCCCCGTCCACCTGACCGACTCGTAGGCATCGGCGGGGTCGTCGCCGTTGAAGCACGCGACGTGCCACCCCCTGCTGAAGAGCCCGTCGTCCCTGCGCAGGCTGAGCCATGTGATGCTGTCCGGCCCGAGCCCGGCCATCGACCGCTCGAGCCGGACCCGGTACGGGTCAGGGCCGTCGACGAAGCCGATGTCCTCTTTCGAGCCGAGTGCGGCGAGGAACAGGCCTATGAGCAGCGCACCACTCCCGGCCAGCCCGGCGAGGATGATGACCAGCGCCCGTAGCCACTTCCACCGGAGCTCGAGGGCGGCCAGCACGACCAGCGTGCAGGCCAGCACGCTGAACGCGAACGGATGGTTGAGATGCTCCCGCAGGAGCACCAGGCTCGAGTCCTGGACGTACACGAAGGCCGCGAGGCCGCCCAATAAGAGCGCGGCGATCAGCAGCACGAGCGAGCGAGCAGGCATCGGGGATCCCATCGACGAGGCGCCACCGAGATCATGACATCACCGCGGCCGGACCTCATCGAGAGCAGCAAGCGTGTCTCACCATTGCCGGGACCCGGCTGTCCGCCGGTCTTCCTCCGATGGAGCGGTTGAGGTAGACGGTCTCCACACCCTTCGGCCGGAGGACACGGACGGGAGGAGGGACACGGAGGCGGGCGTGACGGCACTGACGGATGAACGGGATGGGATGTTTCACCGGCACATCTTCACGGCTGGGAGCCGCCGGTGAAGTGGTGGGCGCCGAGCAGATCGAGTGCCGGCCCCGCTGCATGCGGCCGAGGCCGGGAACGACGAAGGGGCCGACTGGGTAGGGTCGGCCCCTTCGCGTTACTGCCTCAACCAGGCGCGGAGGATGGGGGATTTGAACCCCCGATAGGTTGCCCTATACACGCTTTCCAAGCGTGCGCCCTCGGCCACTAGGCGAATCCTCCGCCGACGAGCTTACCGGACTTCCAGGGGTGCCAAGACCATGAATTTCCGGCCGGGCGGGTTCGCGCGGGGTGGAGCGAGCACTGCCGCATCCGGCTAGACTGTCCAGGGACCCCTCGCGCGGCGTCATCCTGTGAACCTCCCCAGGGCCGGAAGGCAGCAAGGATAAGCGGGCTCTGGCGGGTGTGCGGGGGGTCTCTTCGTTGAGAGCCCCCTCGAAGGCGGGATGGTCGCATGAGCCTTGCGCTTTACCGCAAGTACCGACCCGGGACCTTCGCCGAAGTCAAGGGTCAGGAACACGTCACTGACCCGCTGCGGCAGGCGTTGCGTACGGGCCGCATCAACCACGCTTTCCTCTTCAGCGGCCCCCGAGGGTGTGGCAAGACCTCCAGCGCGCGCATCCTGGCGCGTTCGCTCAACTGCGAGCAGGGCCCGACGCCCGACCCCTGCGGCGCGTGCGAGTCGTGCGTCGCGCTCGCCCCGACCGGCCCCGGCCACCTCGACGTCATCGAGATCGACGCAGCCTCACACGGTGGCGTCGACGACGCGCGCGACCTGCGTGAGCGGGCCTTCTTCGCCCCCGTGTCCGCGCGCTACAAGATCTACATCATCGACGAGGCGCACATGGTGACCCGCGAGGGTTTCAACGCGCTGCTCAAGCTCGTCGAGGAGCCCCCGCCGCATCTGAAGTTCATCTTCGCGACGACGGAGCCGGAAAAGGTCATCGGCACCATCAAGTCGCGTACACACCACTATCCGTTCAGGCTCATGCCGCCCGCGACGCTCCGGGGGCTGCTGGAGGAGATCCTCACCTCCGAGAACGTGCCCTTCGAGCCCACCGCGCTGCCCCTCGTCGTACGCGCGGGCGCCGGCTCGGCCCGTGACTCCCTGTCGATCCTCGACCAGCTGCTCGCCGGGGCCGACGACGACGGCATCACCTACGCCAAGGCCGTCTCCCTGCTCGGCTACACCGACGGCGACCTGCTAGACGAGGTCGTCGACGCGTTCGCGGCCCGTGACGGCGGGCGGGTCTTCCACACGGTCAACCGGGTCATCGAGGGCGGCCACGACCCCCGCCGCTTCGCCTCCGACCTGCTCGAACGCTTCCGCGACCTGGTGATCCTGGCGAACGTCCCGGAGGCGGCCACCAGCGGGCTGCTCGACCGGCCGGCCGACGAGCTCGAACGCCTGGTCCAGCAGGCGTCCTCCATGGGACCGGCCGAGCTGACCCGCGCGGCCGAGGTCTTCAACGCGGGCCTCACCGAGATGCGCGGCGCCACCTCGCCGCGGCTGCTGCTGGAGCTGATGTGCGCGCGCGTGCTGCTGCCCGGCGCCGAGCAGGGTGAAGGGGCGTTGCTCGCGCGGCTCGAGCGGCTCGAACGCGGTGGCGCCGTGGCCCAGATGGCGGCCCGCGCCGCGGCTGCCCCGGCCGTCCCCGCTCCTGCCGCCGCACCCGTGGCGCACGCTCCCGCAGCGGTCGCGACGGCTCCTGCCCCCTCCGCCACGCCTGGCTCCTCCGCCGCGCACGGTCCCGCCGCTGCCGGTGCGCCTGACTCCTCCGCTACCCATGGTGCCGCCGCTGCCGGTGCGCAGGGTCCGGGGGCGGGTGCGCGGGCTCAGGTGGCGGGTCCCGGCGGGTCGGACGGAGACGCGAAGGGCGCCGGGCAGGCTTCCGGTGACGACTGGCCTGAGGCGGTTCGTCCCGGGGCCGGTGCGGCGTCCGCAGGGACCGCTCCATCGAGCGCCGCCGCCAGTGCGGCTCTTTCCGGCGGTACGCCTCCTGCCGCGGCCCCGAGCGGTGGCGGAGCCGGTGGCCTCCAGTCGCAGTGGCCCGCCGTGCTGGCCGCGCTCAAGCAGCGCAGCATCGTCGTCTGGGCCAACGTGAGCACCAACGCCCAGGTGGTCGGCGTGGAGGGCAACCTCGTCACACTCGGCTTCACCCAGGTCGGCGCGATGAAGAACTTCACCGGCGGCGGCAAGGACGCCGTCGTGGCCGCCGCGCTGGGCGACGTGCTCGGCGGCACGTGGCGGGTCGAGGCGGTGGTCGGGGGCTCCCCGATGCCGCAGGCGTCCCGTGGCCCCGCCCGTCCCCCTGCGCAGGGGGGCCCTCAGGGCGCACCCGGCGGTCAGGTGAACGGTCCTCAGGGCGCGCCCGGCGGTCAGGCGAACGGTGCTCAGGGTGGTCACGGGCCCTCCGGTGGGCACGGGCCGAACGTCCAGAGTGCGCAGGGGTCCGCCGGTTCGCCGGGAGCCTCGGACGCCGTTCAGGGCGGCGGGCAGGGCGCGTCCGGCTCTCAGGGACGTACGGCCTCACACGGGTCCTCCGACGACGGCGGCGGGCAAGACGGCGACCAGCCTCCGGCCGGCCCACCGGCGGCGGCTCGCGCGACCACCGACGAATCCTGGCCCGACGCCCCCGACGACGACCCGGGCCCCGGCTCCCCACCAGGGCCTGACCTGACGCAGACCGTCGCCGCCGGGCAGCGCGTCTCCAGCGGTCCAGGCAGCGGGCTCGCCGCCGCACGTTCGGCCGCGAAGGCCGCGGCCGCGGCCGGCCCCCGCGCCCCGGGCGCCAGGGGCGGCGCGTCCACGTCCGCATCGACGTCCGCGTGGCCGAGCGCGATCCCCGGCCGCGACACCAAGGCCACCGACTCCGACGACGTCGACCCGCTCAACGACGCCGACGCCGACACGGTCGCCCTCTCAGGCATGGCCCTCCTCGAACGCGAACTGGGCGCCAAGGTCATCGGCGAGATCGACCACCCCTGAACCCCTGAGCCTCACCGGGCGCTTCGGCGGGCGTCTTGAGAAGAGGGGGAGGGTTGCTCCGGTCCGCAGCGGGCGGCCGAGCCGGCAGGCGACTGCCAGTAGGACGGGCGCGGTGCGTGGTGACCCAGGTGGGGGCGGCCTAGGCAGCAGGTGGCTGCCCCGAAGAAGGCGGTTCTGCGGTGCGCTACCTCGGGGGCGGCTGCTGGGATGTGACCGTGCGTCGCCTTGGGCGGGTACTCGACGACGGCCGCGGAGTTTCGCGTAGTCGGCCGTAGGTGGGTGCGGGCTGGGTGGGAGTCAGGAGAACAGGCGGGTGCGGGTGGGCGGCGCTGCCCAGGAATGCGGGCGGTGGTGCTGCTCTGGAGAGTCGGTGGGTGCGGGGTGGGACGAGGTCAGGAGAGCAGGCGGGAGCGGGCGGCGGCGCTGCGGGGGTCGGTCGGGGGGAGGGCGGCGAGGCGTTCCAAGATCTCGTAGTCGTCGCGGCCGTTGCAGGTCTGTGCGTACGTCCACAAGTCCTCGGGCGTCCCGTGCCGCAGGAGGCGGGCGCGGACCTGGGCTTCGAGTTCGTCGCGTTCGCGGCGAATCTCCGGTGACTCCGAGCGGGGCAGCAGCGGGCCGGGGTAGGAGCGGGCGAGGCTGGCGGGGTCGCCGGCGGGCAGCAGGCGGCGCAGCGCGAGGAAGTCGGCCTCGACGGGGCAGGTCAGCCGGTACGGCTTCGCCGCGATGGCGTCACCGAGCTGGGCGCGGAGCCGGTGGATCTCGGCCCGGATGGTGACGGGGTTGCCGTCGTCGCCGTAGAGGTGGAAGGAGAGCTGCTCGGCGGTCAGGCCATGGGGGTGGAGGGCGAGGAGCGTGAGGATCTCGGCGTGCCGCAGCGACAGGGGGCGGTCGCGGTCGCCGTAGGTGGCGGAGGGCGGGCGTTCGCCGAGGAAGGACAGCGTGAGCAGGGGCGGGGCGGTGGGCGGGGCGGGCCGCAGGAGGTAGCCGTCGGAGAAGGGCTCCAGCAGGGCGACGCTGCCGTCCTTGAGGATCATGCGCCGCCCGGCGAAGTGGGCGCGCTCGTCGAGGTGGACGCGATCGCCGAGGTCGCCCGCGGGGTCGCCGGAGATGACGCGGCCGGTGGCCGACAGCAGGACCCCTGGCCGGCCGCGCAGCGACTCGTAGCGGCGGCGCAGGCGTTCGTCGTGCTCGTGCATGCGCAGCGCGAGCTGCGTCTCGGCGAGCTTGGCCGTGGTGGCGACGAGGGCGACGGTGGCGGGGTGGAGGCTGCGGGAGGTGCCGCTGACGTCGACGCAGCCGATGACCCGGCCGGAGTCGGGGTCGGTGATGGGGGCGGCGCTGCAGGACCAGACGTGCAGCACCCGCATGAGGTGCTCTTCGGAGAAGACGTGGACGGGCCGCCCGGTGGCGAGCGCGGTGCCGATGCCGTTGGTGCCGACGTGCTGCTCGCTCCACTGGTGACCGTCGGCCAGGCCGATGCCGTCGGCGCGCGACAGCGTGGTGTGGTTTCCCTCGCGCCACAGCACGCGCCCGTCACCGTCGGTGACGATCATGACGTGGCCGCTCGCGTCGGCGAGCCCGGCCAGGGTGTGGGCGAGCAGCGGGAGCAGCGGGCGCAGCGGGTGGTCGTCACGCAGGTCCCTGATGTGGGAGGGGTCGATGACGAGCGGCGCGCTCGTGCCTTCGAGATCGATGCCGGCGTCGAGCGAGCGGATCCAGGATGCCTTGATCAGGCGGCGGGGCGCGTGCGGCCAGCTCTGGCCGGCGGCGACGGCTTCGTAGGCCCCGCGCAGCAGGCGGGAGTACGCGTCGAGATGGGGGTAACTCATCGGTCACTCCAAGTAGTCAAGTTAGAGCATCCGTCTTATGGGCCATAAGCGCAAGTCGTTCGGGGGATTGCGGAGGGTGATTGAATGAACGCAACGTGTGTGCAACGTTGCCCCCACTAGCGTTCTTGACCAACGCGTCGGCGTGGTGCGGCCGCTCCGCCGACGTGGTGGCCGGGTCTCGGACGCTGGAGGGGGGCCGAGATCCGGCCAGAACACGCCGACACACGACAGAACATGGTCATGAGGGCCTGGTCAGGACGGCGCCTGCACACCGGAAAAGCCCGCCATGAGGGGCGTCGAGGAGCGCAATTCGCATCTCGTACGGGGAAAAGGCCACGAAACAAGGGGACACCCCAGTACATGACGCCGCCCAAACACCGTAGGCTCGTGGCAGTCAAGAACGCGGAGCCACGAGGAGCGCACGACGGTGAACCCAGGGGATGTCAACCTGCAGCAGCTGCTGGAGCAGGCCCAGCTCATGCAGCAGCAGCTCGTGAGCGCCCAGCAGGAGCTCAACGACGCGCAGATCGAGGGCTCGGCCGGCGGCGGCCTGGTCACGGCCGTCGTCAACGGCTCGGGCGAGCTGCTGGAGCTCAAGATCGACCCGAGTGTGATCGACGCGGGCGACGCGCAGGACACCGCCGACACGATCGCCGACCTGGTGATCGCGGCCGTCCGCGACGCCGTACGCGCGGCCGCCGACCTGCAGCAGGAAAAGCTCGGCCCGCTCGCGCAGGGGCTGGGTGGCGGCGGCCTCGGACAGTTGCCAGGGTTCTAGGCATGTACGAAGGGGTCGTCCAGAACCTGATCGACGAGCTGGGGCTGCTGCCCGGCGTCGGTCCCAAGAGCGCGCAGCGGATCGCGTTCCACCTGCTGGCGGCCGATCCAGCCGACGTCAAGCGGCTGGCGCACGCGTTGCTGGAGGTCAAGGAGAAGGTGCGCTTCTGCCGGGTGTGCGGCAACGTGGCCTCCGAGGAGGAGTGCCGCATCTGCCGCGACGCCCGCCGCGACACCCACGTCATCTGCGTCGTCGAGGAGTCGAAGGACGTCGTGGCGATCGAGAAGACGCGCGAGTTCCGCGGCACCTACCACGTGCTGGGCGGCGCCATCAGCCCCATCGACGGGGTCGGCCCCGACGACCTGCGCATCCGTGAGCTCATGACGCGCCTGGCCGACGGCCGGGTCACCGAGCTCATCCTCGCCACCGACCCCAACCTCGAGGGCGAGGCGACGGCTACCTACCTCGCCCGTCTGGTCAAGCCGATGGGCGTCAAAGTGACACGACTGGCCAGCGGTCTGCCTGTGGGCGGTGATCTCGAGTACGCCGACGAGGTCACCTTGGGCCGCGCGTTCGAAGGACGGAGGCTGCTGGATGTCTGACCAGTGGAGTGCTCTGGCGGAAGAGATCTCCGGGCACGCGCAGAACTACGTGGACGGTCTGACCAGGATGGCGGGCGGCGAGGGCGGCGACGCCATCTGGTCGATCCTGCTGGTGGAGGTCGCCCAGGTGAGCCTCGCGGGCGCCAAGCTGGGCGCTAACCGCGACGTGATCCTGTCGGGCAACTACGAGCCGCCGATGAGTGAGGACCCCGACATCGACGGGGTGCGCACGGCGCTGGCCGAGCGGCTGGAGGCGGTCGACGACTACGTCGAGGTGTTCGACCCGTACAAGGACACGGCCGTCACGCCGTACCGGCTCTCCGACGACCTGACCGCGGTCGCCGCCGACCTCATCCACGGGCTGCGCCACTATCACGCGGGCCGGCCGCACGAGGCGCTGTGGTGGTGGCAATACTCCTACTTCAACACGTGGGGCAACCACGCGGGCGCCGCGATGCGCGCGCTGCAGGCCCTCGCGGCGCATTCCCGCCTCGACGTGGCGGAGGAAACGACCTCGGTCTGAGTATCCACATACTGGTACGACCCACCAGCCGCACGAGACGCCCCGGATAGACTGGCAGCTCACAGTCCAAACCGGGAGACTCTCGTGGCGCTCGTTGTGCAAAAGTACGGTGGTTCGTCCGTCGCCGACGCGTCCTGCATCAAGCGGGTCGCGCAGCGGATCGTCACGACGAAAAAAGCCGGCAACGACGTGGTCGTGATCGTCTCCGCAATGGGCGACACGACGGACGAGCTGCTCGACCTGGCCGAGCAGGTGTCGCCGCTGCCCCCGGCACGCGAGCTCGACATGCTGCTGACCTCGGGCGAGCGCATCTCGATGGCGCTGCTGGCGATGGCGATCGCCAACCTCGGCCACGAGGCCCGCTCGTTCACCGGCTCGCAGGCGGGCGTGATCACCGACTCCACGCACGGCAAGGCGCGCATCATCGACGTGACGCCGAGCCGCATCAAGGAGGCGATCGACCAGGGCCACATCGCGATCGTGGCCGGGTTCCAGGGCGTCTCGCAGGACACCAAAGACATCACCACGCTCGGCAGGGGCGGCTCCGACACCACGGCGGTCGCCCTGGCGGCGGCGCTCGAGGCCGACGTCTGCGAGATCTACACCGACGTCGACGGCATCTTCACCGCCGATCCGCGCATCGTGCCCGCGGCGCGCCAGATTCCGCGGATCAACTACGACGAGATGATGGAGATGGCGGCCTGCGGTGCGAAGATCCTGCACCTGCGGTGCGTCGAGTACGCGCGCCGCTTCGCCCTGCCGATCCACGTACGCAGCTCGTTCAGCACCAAGGAAGGCACGTGGGTCGTAGCCGACCCTTACACCGAAGGAACCGAGATGGAGCAGCCGATCATCTCCGGCGTGGCGCACGACCGGAGCGAGGCCAAGATCACTGTTGTCGGGGTGCCCGACAAGGTCGGCGAGGCTGCGACGATCTTCAAAACGCTGGCCGACGCCGAGATCAACATTGACATGATCGTGCAGAACGTCTCGGCCGCGGCCACGGGCCGCACCGACATCTCCTTCACGCTTCCCACGGCCGACAGCCAGACGGCGCTGGGCTCGCTGAAGAAGATCCAGCCCCGGATCGGTTTCGAGTCGCTGCTGTTCGACGACCAGATCGGGAAGGTGTCGCTGATCGGCGCGGGCATGCGCTCGCACCCGGGCGTCACCGCGACGTTCTTCGCGGCCCTCGCCGACGCGGGGGTCAACATCGAGATGATCTCCACTTCAGAGATCCGCATCTCTGTTGTGGTCGGGCAGGACGGTGTCGACGCGGCCGTGGCGGCCGCCCACCGCGCCTTCGACCTCGACGCCGACCAGGTCGAAGCCGTGGTGTACGGAGGTTCAGGACGATGAGCAAGAGGCCCAATCTGGCCCTGATCGGCGCGACCGGCGCCGTGGGCACCGTCATGCGCGACATCGTGTCGACGCGCGAGGACATCTGGGGCGAGATCCGTCTCGTCGCCTCGGCCCGTTCGGCGGGCAAGGTGCTGTCCGTACGCGGCGAGGACGTCGTGGTGCGGGCGCTGGCCCCTGAGGTGTTCGACGGCATCGACATCGCCATCTTCGACGTCCCCGACGAGGTGTCGGCCGTGTGGGTGCCGATCGCGGCCGAGCGCGGCGCGATCGCCATCGACAAGTCGGGCACGTTCCGCATGGAGCCCGACGTTCCGCTGGTGGTGCCCGAGGTCAACCCGCTCGACGCGCGCGAGCGGCCGCGGGGCATCATCTCGACCCCCAACTGCACGACGCTGTCGATGATGGCGGCCATGGGGGCGCTGCACGCCGAGTTCACGCTCAAGGAGCTGGTCGTCGCCTCCTACCAGGCGGTGTCCGGGGCCGGCGTGGCGGGTTCGGCGCGGCTCTACGACGAGATCGAGGCGCTGGCCGGTGACCGCACGGTCGGGCAGAGCGCGGGCGACGTCCGCAAGGCGCTGGTCGACAAGCTGCTGGCCGACTCGCCTTTCCCGGCGCCCATCGCGTTCAACGTGGTGCCGTGGGCGGGCTCCGACAAGGGTGACGGCTGGGCCTCCGAGGAGCTCAAGCTCCGCAACGAGTCCCGCAAGATCCTCGGCATCCCCGGCCTGAAGGTCTCCGCGACCTGCGTGCGCGTGCCGGTCATCACCACCCACTCGCTGGCCGTGCACGCGCGTTTCGAGCGCGAGATCACGGTCGCCGAGGCGCACCGCGTGCTTGAGGCGGCGCCGACGGTGGTGCTGATGGACGACCCGGCCAACGGTGTCTGGCCGACGCCCGTCGACGTGGTGGGCACCGACCCGACCTACGTCGGTCGTGTCCGTCAGGCGATCGACTTCCCCAACACGCTCGACCTGTTCGTCTGCGGTGACAACCTGCGCAAGGGCGCGGCGCTCAACGCGGCGGAGATCGCCGAGCTGGTGGCGGCCGAGTTCCGGTAAGCCGGTGTTCCGGCAAGCCGGGTTCCGGTAAGCCGTTCTACGAGGTGGCGCCGTACGTCGTCGTGCGGCGTCACTTTCTTTCCGGCGGCTGCGTGAGCCGCGGCCCTGTCACCGGAAGAGGATGTCCCAGTGGTCGCCCTCGTCGGCGAAGACCTTGCCTGAGCCCTTGTAGAGCCGGGCTCCGTCGCTGCGTACGCCGGCCTTGTCGTAGTGCTTGTGGATGTGCCGGTCGATGCAGACGTTGTGGGCGATGTCCAGCTTGTAGCCGTTGCCGTGGCTGTAGTGGCCGGGCGCGTGGCCGTGCTCGGTGCCGCCGGTCACCAGGATCGGGCAGCCGCTCTTGTGCTTCAGCCGGATGATCTCAGCGATCGTGCCGGTCCGTACGCGCTCCAGCGACGTGCAGTGGCGCATGTGCTTGCTGGTGCAGCGGCCGGTGGACTTCGTCTTCAGCCCGGCGTGCCTGAGCCAGTGGGCGGCGGTCGTGTGGGACATGGTCACCGCCGCCGTCCTGGGCAGGACCCGCGTCAGATCGACCCGAGCGTGCCGCTGCGCGGCGTGCGCCCGCAACCGGGGCATCGTGGCGGCCCTGGTGTGGACGCGCTGCTTGTGCGCCTTCCTGGCCCCGGGCAGCGCCTTGGGGCGTGCCTTGGGCTTGACCGGCTCCGCCCTGGTCTCCGCGACGCCGGTCCTGACCGCCTCGACGGCGGCCGGCCTGGCCGGCTCCACGAGGTCGGACGCCTCTTCCCACGCGGGTTCCTGGGCGTCGTCGCTCTCGTCCCACGACGGCCACTCGCTCATCGCGCCGAGTTCCGCGCGGGCCTCGATCAGCCGCCGGTGCGCCCAGGCGATGCGCGGCCCGATCTCGTACGCGTCGGAGAGGACCGCGCTCAGCACGGCCGGGCTGTGCTCCCAGCCGCCGGGCCCGTGCAGGCCGCTCGGTGCCGGCACCTTTTCGGGGTAGGTGGCGGCGGCGGCAGCGGTGGCCAGCGCGATTATGGTGATCTGAATGCCGAGGAGCGCGACTATCAGGAGCCGCACTGTTCCACGTATCCACATGTCGATGCCTTTTCGCGGAAATAGCCCTTCCGCCTGAAACGACAATCCCACCATTCACTGGAGATAACTCGCACCGCGAGTGCAACTTTGCCTTGTGGCGGTGATCACCGTGCGGCTCCATGACCTAACCGTGTTCGACGACGTAAAGTGACGAACGTGTCCGAAGCCCGAAACAGAGGAGCGGAGAGCACTCGAGAGGTCATCGTCGAGACGGCCTTGCGACTGTTCAGGGAGCGCGGCTTCGACGCGACCACCATGCGGGCCATCGCGGCCGAGGCCGGTGTGTCCGTGGGCAACGCTTACTACTACTTCGACAGCAAGGAGGCGTTGATCCAGGCTTATTACGACCGGGCGCAGGCCGAGCACGAAGCCGCGTGCCGGGAGTTCCTCGCCACGGAGGAGTCGTTCGCGGCCAGGTTGAGCGGGGTGCTGCGGGAGTGGGTGCGGGTCTCCGAGCCCTACCACGAGTTCGCCGTGAAGTTCTTCAAGCACGCGGCCGAGCCGACCAATCCGCTCAGCCCGTTCAGCAAGCAGTCCTCGCCCGCGCGTGAGGCGTCGATCGCCATCTACCGGGAGGTCGTCGAGGGCTCGCGCGACCGGATGAACGCCGAGCTGCGCGAGGAGCTGCCCGAGCTGCTGTGGCTGCTGTCGATGGGCATGGTGCTGTTCTGGGTGCACGACACCTCGGAGGGGTGCGCGCGGACGTACCGGCTGATCGAGGTGACGGTGCCGCTGGTGGACCGGCTGGTCGGGCTGTCGCACCTGCCGGGGTTGCGGGGCATCACGAAGGACTTCATCGCGGCGGTGCACGAGCTGCGGGCCTAGGGCGACATACCGAGCGGTTGGTATGGTCCTCCTGATGTGGCATCTGGGAGGCCGTGTATGACGCAGAACTGGGGTATGACGATCCCCTTCTACGATCGATCGCTGTCCAAGGCGCAGGACCTCATAGCCGAGCTGCCCGCGCTCGGCTACACCGACGTGTGGTCCGCCGAGGTCAACGGCGCCGACGGGTTCGTGCCGCTGGCGCTGGCCGCGCAGTGGGCGCCGCAGGTGCGGCTGGGCAGCGCGATCGTGCCCGTCTCGACGCGCGGCCCCGGGCTGCTCGCGATGTCGGCCGCGACGCTGGCCGACCTCGCGCCCGGCCGGTTCGTGCTGGGCGTCGGGGCGTCGTCGCCGGCGATCGTCGAGCGGTGGAACGCGGGCACGTTCGCCAAGCCGTACGCGCGTACCCGCGACACCCTGCGCTTCCTGAAGCGGGCGCTGGCGGGGGAGAAGGTCTCGGAGGCGTACGAGACGTTCGAGGTCAAGGGCTTCAAGCTGGAACGCGCGCCCAAGACGCCACCGAAGATCGTGCTGGCCGCGCTGCGGCCGAGGATGCTGCGGCTGGCCGCCGAGGAGGCGGACGGCGCGATCACGAACTGGCTCGCGCCCAGCGACGTCCGGAAGGTCCGCGCCGAGATCGGCCCCGACACCGAGCTGATCGCCCGCCTGTTCGTCTGCGTGGACGAGGACACCGAGCGGGTCCGCGAGACCGCGAGGTGGATGCTCGCGAGCTACCTGACCGTCCCCGTCTACGCGGCCTTCCACGACTGGCTGGGCCGCGGCGAGGTGCTCCGCCCGATGCATGAGGCGTGGGCCGCGGGCGACCGGCAGGCCGCGCTCAAGGCCATCCCCGACGAGGTGGTGGACGACCTGATCGTGCACGGCGACGCCGCCACCTGCCGGGCCCGCATCAAGGAGTACGTCGCCAACGGCCTCGACACCCCGGTCCTCGCGCCGTTGCCCGGCGCGACGCCCATCGACCAGGCGGTCCGCGAGCTGGCACCGGAGGCGTAGGCGATGCGCGACCTACTGCGGCTGGACGCGACCGGCCAGGCCCAGGCGGTCAGGGACGGTCAGGTGTCGGCGCGCGAGCTGGCCGAGGCCGCGATCGCGCGCATCGAGGAGACCGACGGGGTGCTCAACGCGGTCGTCCACCGGCGGTTCGAGCGGGCGCTCGCCGAGATCGACGCCATCCCGGCCGGTGCGCCCTTCCGCGGGGTGCCGATCCTGCTCAAGGACCTCGGCTGGCGGGAGGCGGGCGAGCCGTACAGCGCGGGGTCGAACGTGCGCGACGGGGTCGAGGACGCCGCCGACGCGTACGGGGTCGTCCGGCTGCGCGAGGCCGGGTTCGTGCTGCTCGGGCGGACGAACACCCCCGAGTTCGGCAGCACGATCACGACGGAGCCGGTCGCGTTCGGGGCGACGCGGAACCCGTACGATCCGGCGTACTCGGCGGGCGGGTCGAGCGGCGGGTCGGCGGCGGCGGTGGCGGCCGGGATGGTCGCGCTGGCCACGGCGAGCGATGGCGGCGGCTCGATCCGGGTGCCCGCCTCGCTGTGCGGGCTGGTGGGGCTCAAACCGTCGCGCGGCCGGGTCAGCCTCGGCCCGGCGATGGGTGAGGGGTGGAACGGCTTCTCCTGCCCCGGTTTCGTCACCAGGACCGTACGCGACACCGCGGCGGCGCTCGACGCCGTCTCCGGCATGCATCCGGGCGACCCGTACGACGCCCCGCCGCTGCCCGGCAGGCTCGCCGACGAGGTGGGCCGCGACCCGGGACGGCTGCGCGTCGGGTTCCTCACCACGCACCCGCGCGGCGACGTCCCCGAGGCGCCCGAGGTGACGGAGGCGGTCACCGGGGCCGCCGCGCTGCTGGAGTCGCTGGGCCACGACGTCACCGAGGGCGGGCCGCAAGCGCTCGCCGATCCCGACTTCCCCCGCCATTTCGGCGCCATCGTCTCCGACAACCTCGCCGCGCTGGTCGCCGCACTCGGCGAAGCACGGGGCAAGCCGGTGGAGATGGAGGAGCTGGAGCTGCGCAACGCCGCCATGGTCGGCGCGGGCCGCCAGCGCAGTGCCGCCGACCACCTGCTGTCCACGCAGTGGATGGACGGGTTCCGCCGCGGGATGGCCGCCTGGTGGAGCTCCGGGTACGACCTGCTGCTGGTGCCGTCGGTGGCGGCGGCGCCGTTCCCGCTGGGCTGGATCCCGCCGGACGACCTCAGCACCGCGTTCGGGCGTACCGCGTCGGTGGTCGCCTTCACCTCGCCGATCAACGCGACCGGCCAGCCGGCCGTCTCACTGCCCCTGCACAGGACCTCAGCGGGGCTGCCGGTGGGCGTGCAGCTCGTGGCCGCCGCCGGGCGCGAGGACCTCCTCGTACGGGTGGCCGCCCAGATAGAGCACGCCAGGCCGTTCGAGCACCCCTGCCTGCCCTGACCTGAGGACAGGAACCCCTGGCCTTTCCGACGCGTTATGTCGTGAGAGACCGGGGGTAGGGGGTTGCACATGATGGCGAAGGCAGCACGGGCGGCGGCGGCGTGGAAGACCTACCGCGAGGTGACCAGGCCCGGGTCGCCGCCACTGATGACCAGGGTCAGGGCGATCCCGCGGATGCTGGGCGCGGTCATGCGCGGCCAGTACGCGGGCATGGGCAAGGGCAAGCTGGCGCTGATGGGGCTCGGCGTGGTCTACCTGATCTCGCCGATCGACGTCATCCCCGACTTCCTCATGCTGATCGGGGTGGCCGACGACTTCGGCGTGTTCCTGTGGCTGATGGCCTCGCTGCTCGGCGAGAGCGGCCGCTACGTCCAGCGGGAACGCGAGGTCATCCAGGGCCGGCTCGACGAGGTCTAGATCTCCTCCATCCGCAGCCAGGCCCGCGACGGCAGCGGGTGACCGAACAGGCGGGCGGCGTTGCCGTAGGCGACCCTGGCGATGTCGGCCGGTGGGAGCGTTCCGAGATTCTGGGCCACCGACTTCTGCGTGTCGGGCCAGGTCGAGTCGGAGTGGGGGTAGCCGCTCTCCTGCAGCACGTGGTCGAGGCCGACCGCGAGCCGCACACCCGACAGCGCGTGGTCGTCGAGGGTGCCGAAGAAGAAGTTGCGGCGCAGCACCTCGCTGGGCTTGAGCCCGCCCTCCCACGACGCCTCGCCGGCCACCGGGTGGTCGAGGGCGTAGTCGGCGCGCTCGGCCAGCATCGGCAGCCAGCCCACGCCGCCCTCGACGATGAGGATGCGCAGTGCGGGGAAGCGCAGCGGCAGCCCTGACCACAGCCAGTCGGCGCAGGCGAACATGGCGCTCGTCGGCATGAGCGTGGTGATGGCCTCGATGGGCGTGTCCGGCGACGGCACGGGCGACCAGGAGGAGTCGCCGGCGTGCAGGCAGACGACGGTGCCGGTCTCCTCGCACGCGGCGAAGAACGGGTCCCAGTGGCCCGAGTGGATCGACGGCAGCCGCAGCCTGGTCGGGAACTCGGGGAACACGACCGCCTTGAATCCTCTGGCCGCGTTGGCCCTGATCTCCTTGGCCGCCACGTCGGGGTCGGGCAGCCACGGCAGCTGCAGGCCGATGATGCGCTCGGGGTAGGTGCCGGCCCAGACGTCGATGTGCCAGTCGTTCCACGCCCGCACGAGGGCGAGGCCGAGCTCCTGGTCGCGGGTCCTGGCGAACGGCATGCCGGCCTGCCCGGCCAGCATGCCGGGGAAGCAGAGCGCGGCCCAGATGCCGGCCAGGTCCATGTCCTGGATGCGGGCCTCGATGTCGTGGCAGCCCGGACGCATGTTCTCGAACCTGACGGGGTCGAGCGTCCGCTGCTCTCTCGGCAGCCCCGCGCCGACGTCGATGCCGGCGCACGGATAGGTCGCGCCGCCGTAGCGCCAGACCTGGTGACCGGCCTCCGTCTCCACGACCTTGGGCGCGACCTCGGCGTATTTCTCCGGCAGGCGCCCTTCGAACAGGTCGGGCGGCTCGATCAGGTGATCGTCGGCTGAGATGATCACGTAGTCGCGCCGCCTGGGGTCAGGATCGGGGAGCAGCGGCGTAGTCACGCACGTAACCGTACGACGGCGGCATAACGTCGAACAAGCTGCGACGTATCCGTTGGGTCTCTGCGTGAGGATGTTGACCCGGGACCGCCGGGAGGGGGATGGCTGGCGATCCCGGGATGAACGGGCCCGCCTCGCGCAGCAAGCAGGCCCTGCGCTCCACTACCCAGCGCCGTTCGCCTCAGTCAGCAAATGTGCGCGGAGTTCGGCGACCGCGTCGGGGGAAAGTTGGAGCACCTGAGTGACATACCTCTCGATGCTGCCGTGACGGGCCGTGAGGTCGGTGAGGAAGAGCCGCATGGTCTCGGCGGGGGCCAGCCCGAAGCCCGGCCACAGCGGCGTGTCAGGGTGGCGCCTGCGCCAGTCGGCGATGAAGCGCTCGGTGGCGCGGCCGGTGAGCGCGTAGTCCGCCACGATGTCGTCCTCGTCCACGCCGACCAGCGACAGCACGAGCGCGGTGAGCACGCCCGTACGGTCCTTTCCCGCCGCGCAGTGCACGACCACGGGCGCGTTGTCCGCCGCCGCGACGGTCTCCAGGGCGGTCCTGAGGTTGGCGACGCCGTCCTCGGTGATCTCCAGGTAGCGGTCGGCGAGGTAGCGGGCGATGCCCACCTCCTCGCTGTACGGGGTGAGCTCCCAGCGCCGGCCCTCGATGGGCAGGTTCTGGTAGTGGGGGCAGTCGCTTTCCGGCACGCGTCCGGCCTTCTCGACCTCGAAGGGGTGACGCAGATCGATGACGCTGCGCACGCCCAGTGCCCGGTAGGCGGCGAGGTCGTCGCCGGCCAGCCAGCCGAGGGAGTCGGCGCGGTAGAGCCGCTGCCAGCGGACGGTACGCCCGCCTTGGGTGGCATATCCACCTACGTCGCGGAAGTTGCACAGATTGGTGAACTCAATGTGGCGGATCACCCTCAACACCCTAATTGGCGACGCTCTTCGTCTCCGAGGTCGCCGTTCCTTCCGAGGCCGCCTTTTCGTCCGATGCCGATGCCGATGCCGATGCCGATGACGCCCGGCGCTCGGCCGCCTCGCGCCGGATGAGCAGCAGCCAGCCGCCGATCGCGATGCCGATGAACAACCACCACTGCACGCCGTAGGCCAGGTTGAGCCCGCCTCCTGAGCCGACGTCGGGCGCGGGCACGGGCGCCGGCGCGGTGGCGGCCGCGGGCCGCTGCTCGGTCAGCTCGACGTAGCCGCCCACCAGCGTGTACGGCAGCCCCTTGCCGATGGCACCGGCGTCGATGAGCAGCACCTGGCCGGGCGGCAGCCCGCCACGGTCGCGTACGCCGCTGTTCTCCTCGGTCTCGCTGGGCCGCAGCCGGCCGGTCACCGTCACCTGCCCGGTGGGCGGAGCGGGTACGTCGGGCGGGGTGTCGGCGGTGGCGCCGGCGGGCACCCAGCCCCGGTTGACGATCACGCCGGTGCCAGGGCCGGTGACGAGCGGGGTCAGCACGTAGTAGCCGTTGCGGCCCTCCTGGGGGCGGCGGCGTACGACGAGGGCGTGGGCCGTGTCGTACGTGCCCGCGACCGTCACCTTCCTGAACCGGTCGTCCTCCTTGACCGGCTTTCCCGGCGCGGCGAGCCGGTCGAGCGGCACGGGCGGCGCCCCGATGTTGGCGGTCACCCGCTCGCTGTTGGCCGAGCGCTCTTCGAACCGGCCGAACTGCCACCGCCCGAGCAGCACGAAAGCGGGAATGACCAGCAGCACCACGACGTGGAGCACGAGCCATCGAGGCGTCAGCAGGAACCGGTACACGCCTTCAAGACTAGGCACCGGCACCGGTGGTGCCGAACTCAGGCACGGGTGAGGTGGGCGCCCTCGCCGGGCACGGGGGTGACCTCGCGCGGCCCGTCCACCTCATGGCCGTCGGCGCAGCGGAAGCGCAGCTCGATGGGGGCGCCGCAGTCGCGGTGGGTGAGCAGCACAGGAGGGCCCTCGTCGCCCGCGAGGTATTTGTCGCCCCAATGCATGAGGGCGACCAGCAGGGGATAGAGGTCGCGGCCCTTGTCGGTGAGCCGGTATTCGTCGCGCTGCCGCTGGCCCGGCTCGCGGTAGGGCACCTTGCGCAGCAGACCCTCGTCGACCAGCCGGGACAGGCGGGCGCTGAGCACCTGGCGGGGGGCGCCGGTGCCGGCCTGCATGTCGGCGAACCTGCGTACGCCGCTGAACGCCTCGCGCAGCACCAGGAAGGTCCATTTCTCCCCGACGATCTCCAGGGTGCGCTCGATCGAGCAATTGTCCACTGGGAAATCCATGCGATAAGGCATGTTCATTTTTGCATTATACCTGAGTTCGATTGACAGACTCAGGTTTGCCGGGCAGGCTGAGTCCATGCAACGAACTCAGGTGCGGACGGTGACCCCTGACGACGAGGAGCGGATGCGGCGCTTCCTCGCCGGGCTGTCGCTGCACACGCAGACGCTGCGCTTCTTCACCGGGGTCTCCGCGCCGTCCGCCGCGCTCGTGCGTACGCTGCTGGCCGTGGACGAGCAGCGTGAGGCGCTCGTCGCGACCGACGGCGACGGCGAGATCGTCGCCCACGCCATGAGCTTCCAGGGCGGCGGGTGCGCCGACGTGGAGATCGCCGTCGTGGTCGCCGACGCCTGGCAGGGCCAGGGGCTCGGGCCGCGGCTGGTCGACGCGCTGCTGTTCGGCGCCGCGCTGCGCGGCGCGCGTACCGTGGGCATGGACGTCATGGGCGAGAACCGCCGTGTGCTGAGGCTCGTCCGCCGCCTCTGGCCGGACGCCAGAATGCGGGTCGAATCCGGTACGGTCGAAGTGACCGCTATGATCGATCAGCTGGCCTATTTGCGGAACAAGGTTCTGGTGCCACACCATTGACAGCGTGAAGAGTGTCAAGAACGGACGCGACGGCCGCACCAGGATCATCGAGGGCGCCCTCCGCCGTTTCAGCCAGGACGGCGTCTCGGCCACCACCCTGGCCAGCCTCCGTGAGGAAAGCGGCGTCAGCGTCGGCAGCTTCTACCACCACTTCGCCAGCAAAGAGCACGTCTTCGGCGTGCTGTACGGCGAGATCCTCGAGGCCTACCAGGCGGCGTTCCTCGCCGAGCTGGTCCGTCACGACGACGCCAGGGCGGGCATCGAGGCCATCGTGGCCTTCCACATGCGCTGGGCCGGCGAGCACCCCGAGAGGGCCAGGCTGCTGATCAGCGAGCGCCCGCCGCGCAAGCACGAGCCGGGCGGCGCCGAGGTGGCCGAGGCGCGGCGCGGGTTCTTCAAGCAGGTCTCCGACTGGTGGCGGCCGCACATGAAGAACGGCCGGCTCCAGCCCGTCCACCCCACCATGTGCTACGTGCTGTGGCTGGGGCCCGCCCAGGAGATGTGCCGGCTGTGGTTCGCGGGCGCGCACACGCCGACCGAGGAGGAGATCAGGGCGCTGGGCGAGGCCGCCTGGCAGAGCCTGCGCCAGCCCGCCTGACCCGTACGTTCGCGCTGGTCAGAGCCACTCGCGCCGATGCGGCGAGCAACGGGGCGGGCACTTCCTGTGGTGTTATTGTCCACATGTGAGACGACCTCGGGTGCTGGTGCTGCCCGCCCTGCCGGAGAGCGCGCTCGCCCGACTGAGCGAGTTCGCCGACCTCATGCGGGTGATCGTCTGCGACCCGTTCTTGCCCGAGGCCACCCACACCCTGCCCGCGCTGCTGGGCGAGGCCGACGTGGCCTCCCTGCACGTGCCGCTCACCGCGGAGACGCGCGGGTTCTTCGGCTCCGCCGAGTTCGGCGCGATGCGGCCGGGCGCGATCTACCTCAACACCTCGCGCGGCGCGCTGCACGACCTGCGGGCCCTGGTCGACGCGCTGCGCTGGGGGCAGGTGGGCGGCGCCGGGCTCGACCACTTCGAGGGCGAGTGGCTCGACCGGGCGCACCCGCTCACCCGGCTGCCGAACGTGGTGCTCACGCCCAGGCTGGGCGATGCCACGGGGGAGAGCAGGGACGAGCTGGCCGAGACGCTGGTGGAGGACATCGCGCGGCAGCTGCGCGGCGAGGACCAGGTGCCCGCCTAGACAGGCTGCCGCAGCCGGCTTGGAACGTGCCAGCTCGACCGGTCGAGCGAGATGTCCAGCCGCAGCTCGCCGCGCTGCCTGCGCAGTCCCGGCACGCGTACGCGGTCGAGCACGTCGAACCTACCGCGGCTCGGATAGCCGAAGCCCAGCTCGCCCGGCAGCACCCGCAGGTCGTCGCGGTTGCCGCAGCACGGGCAGGTCCACGAGACGAGGTCCATGCCGCGGTTGTAGTCGGAGCAGGCTTCGAAAAACTCGTCGGGCCGGAACTTGGAGTCACAAGCCAAGCAGGGGATGAGCATGGGTCCTGCTCCTGGGGGTGGTGACGTGAGGTGCATCTCCAGAGATATCGCGCATCCCTTGTCCGCCGCTTGCAGAACGGTTGGGAGTTTAAGTAACAGTATGAACACTGTCGGTGCCGGATCAAGCGGGCATGTCCGCAGTGAAAGGATGGTCAGGTGGAACGACTGCGCCATCACCTCCTCGACACCGGCTACACGATCGACGGCGTCCGCGAGCGCCTGGGCGCCACGGCCGCCTCGGCCCTCGCGCGCGAGGAGCTGACACCGGCCCTGCGCGCCACCGCCGGCGGAGACCCGCTGGGCACGCTGATCCGGTTGTGGTGGCTGGGCGTGCCCGTGCCGGCCAAGGGTGTCGCGCCCGAGGTGCTGGAGTCGGGGCTGGTCGCGGCCGACGGCGACCAGATCACCGCGACCGTGCACCTGCAGCCGTGGGAGACCGGCGGCTACGTCGTCTCCGACAGGAAGGTACGCCCGGGCGACCCCGCGCTGCGGCCCGACCACGTGGTGGGGGCAGGGGGCGCTTCGGCGAACCTGGCCCAGCTCGTCACCCGCCGCCCGGCCGGCAGCGCGCTCGACCTCGGCACCGGCTGCGGCGTTCAGGTGCTGCACCTCGCCGGGCGGGCCGAGCGCGTCACCGCCACCGACGTCAACCCGCGCGCGCTTGAGCTGGCCCGGCTGAGCTGGGAGTTGTCGGGGGTTTCCGGGGTCGATGCGCGGGTGGGGTCGATGTACGAGCCGGTCGAGGGTGAGCGGTTCGACCTGGTGGTGAGCAATCCGCCGTTCGTGATCGCGCCGGAGCGGGAGGGGCGGCTGACCTATCGGGAGTCGGGGGCGTCCGGTGACGACTTCTGCCGCGAGCTGGTCCGGCGCACTCCCGCCTACCTCAACCCCGGCGGGCAGGCCCACTTCCTGGCCAACTGGCTGCACGTCGAGGGCGAGGACTGGCACGACCGGGTGGGCGGCTGGCTGCGCGAGACCGGGTGCGACGCCTGGGTGGTGCAGCGCGACGTCCAGGACCCGGCCGAATACGTCGAGCTGTGGCTGCGCGACGCCGCAGAGCAGGGCAGCGCCGCCTACGCCGAGCACTACGACCGGTGGCTGGCCTGGTTCGAGGAGCGCAGGGTCGAGGGCGTCGGGTTCGGCTGGATCACGATGCGCAACTCCGGCACGCTCGACCCCGTCGTCCGCGTCGAGCACCTGGACCACCAGGTGGCGCTCCCGGTCGGCGACTACGTGGACGGCGTGATCGACGCCATCGCGGCGGCGCACCGGGCGCGGGGCCTGGAGTCGGCGCTGCTGCGGACCGCCGACGGCCTGCTCGACGAGCGCATCGGCCTGCCGGGCGCCGAGGACCCGATGCGCATCGTGCTGCGCCAGACGCAGGGCCTGCGCCGCAGCAGGGAGGTCGGCACCGTCGAGGCCGCGCTGGCCGGCGTCTGCGACGGCCAGCTGGCGCTCGGCCCGCTGCTCAACGTCATCGCCGAGCTGGTCGGAGACGGTGAGGTCACCAACGCCGACGCGCTGCGGCCGCTCATCGCCGAGGGCTACTTCCTGCTTTGATTCGCTGTTGATCGGACGTTGACACCGGAGGTGGAGTCTCTGGGGCAGGACACGGACCTGGGGGGTTCGAGGGCCGTGTCAGGTCCGGCCGGTCGTCTTGTGTGAGGCGGCAGGCCGTCATACGGAGCATCCGGATAACCGGGCCCCCTAGCGACGTGTGACGGCCGAAGATGGCCGGCCGGGCTGAACTCCATCGATCACGAGCTCTTCGTGACACCCTAAGGACAGCCTTGATCAACCATGTGTGGATGACACGTCTGGACGACGAGCTGTACTCAGGACTCGACGACGGAATCGGCGCCGCTCCTGCTGCCGGGCTCGTCGGCGGGGATGCTGTCGAGCAGGACCTTCAGATCGCCGGCCTCGGGAGCGCCGAGCCTGGTGAAGATCTCGAAAGCCCGGCGTAGGCAGTCGCGGCTGCGCGTCGTGCTGCCGAGCCCGCGCAGCGCCTTGCCGAGCACGGTGAGCGAGAGGGCCTCGCCGTACGGGTGGCCGATGTCGCGGGAGACCACCAGGGCCTCCTCGGCGTGGCGGACGGCGTCCGGGTACCGCTCGGCGGCGATGAACGTCTCGGCCAGCCGGGAGCACACCCGCTGCTCCCACACCCGCTGCTTGCTGGCGCGGAAGAAGGCCAGGCACTCGGCGTGGTGGTGGACGGCCTCGGTGAGCCGGCCGACCCGCGACAGGACGATGCCGAGGTGGTAGCGGGCGCGGGCGGTGCCGGCCCCCGAGCCCATCTCGGTGAAGATGGCGAGCCCCTTCTCGGCGGCGGCGATCGCGTCGTCGGGGCGGCCCAGGCCGAGGTGGTCGCGGGCGGAGTAGCTGAGCACGAGCGCCTCGCCGGCCGGCACGTCGTTGTCGCGGTAGAAGCGCATCGCCTCGTCGAACAGCCCGAGCGCCTCGGTGTGGCGGCGCTGCCTGCCGACCACCACGGCCAGGGCGTTGAGCACCTCGCCGGTGACGACCTTCTCCCTGCGGGCGACCGACAGCTCGTGGACGATCCTGAAGTGCTCCTCGGCCTCCTTGAGCCGGTTGGCGGCGAACAGCACCCGGCCGAGCACGTACCGGGAGCGCAGCTCGCTGCCCTGGTCGCCGTTCTTCCGCGCGGCGGCGAGCACGGCGCGGGTGCTCTGGTCGAACTCCCGCGTGTGGGTGCCCGACTCCAGCAGCGGCTCCATGGCCACCAGCAGGTCGGCGGCGGGCAGCAGGTGCTCGGGCGTGCGCGCGCAGGACGCGGCCTGGCTGATCGTGGCGAACAACGAGTCGCCCTCGGCGATGAGCCAGGCGACGGCCTCGTCCACGGTGCTGAACGTGCGCCCGGTGCCGACCACGACGAGGTTCGCCGAGATCATGCTGCCCTCGTACGCCAGCGCGTGCGCCGACTGCGCGGAGGCCAGGTAGAAGCCCAGCAGGCGGCGCAGCGCCATGGTGCGGGCCTGCGGGCGTTCCGTCCGGTCGAGCGTCCGGCGGGCGAAGAGCTTGAGCAGGTCGTGGAAGCGGTAGCGGCCGGGCGCGGGCGCTTCGAGCAGGCTCGCGTCCACGAGCGACTCCAGCACCTCCTCCGTTTCGAACGCGTCGGCGGCGAGCACGGCGGCCGCGGCGCCCGCCGAGATGTCGGGGCCGTTCGACAGCGACAGCAGGCGGAAGGCGCGGGCCTGAAGGGGGGTGAGCTGCCCGTATCCGAGCGCGAACGTCGCCTCCACGGCCAGGTTGCCCACCCGCAGCTCGTCGAGGCGGCGCTGCTCGTCGGCCAGCCTGGGCACCAGGGAGGCGACCGTCCAGGAGGGGCGGGCGGCCAGGCGGGCGGCCACGATGCGGACCGCGAGCGGCAGGAAACCGCAGGCCGCGACCACGTCCATGGCGGCGCCGTGCTCCGCGGAGACGCGCTCGGCGCCGGCCACCGCGGCGAACAGCTGCAGCGCCTCGTCCGGCTCCATGACGTCGAGGTCGATGAGCCGGGCGGCGGGCAGGTCGGCGAGCTTGCCCCGGCTGGTGACGATCGCGGCGCAGCCCGGCGAGCCCGGCAGCAGCGGGCTGACCTGGCCGGCGTCGCGGGCGTTGTCGAGCAGCACGAGGATGCGGCGCTCGGCCAGGATCGAGCGGAAGAGCGCGGAGCGCTCCGCGAGGCCGTCTGGGATGACGTCGGGCGGGATGCCGAGCGCGCGCAGGAACCCGCCGAGCGCGGACTCGGGCGCGGTCGGCTCCTCGCTGTAGCCGCGCAGGTCGGCGTAGAGCTGCCCGTCGGGGAAGACGTCGGCGAGCAGGTGGGCCACGTGGACGGCCAGCGTCGTCTTGCCGACCCCGCCGATGCCGGAGATCGCCGCCACCGGCACGCCCTCGGCCGACGGCTGGGCCGACAGCATCGTGCGCAGGCGTACCGCGACCTCCTTGCGGCCGGTGAAGTCGCTGACGGCGGCGGGCAGCTGGGCGGGCCTCGGCAGCTCAAGCGCGGCGGCCTGCTCGTCGTCGGCGGGCGGCGGCTCCTCCTCCTCGTCCTCCTCCGCCCGGTGCGGGGCGGCGAGCGCCGGGTCGGCGGCGAGTATGCGCTGATGCAGCGCCGTCAGCTCGGGCCCTGGCTCGACGCCCAGCTCGTCGACGAGCGCCTCGCGGGTCTCGGTGAAGACGTTGAGCGCGTCGCCCTGCCGGCCGCAGCGGTAGTAGGCGAGCATGAGCTGGGCGCGCAGGCGCTCGCGCAGCGGGTGCTCGGCGGTCAGCGCGATCAGCTCGGAGACGACCTTGGCGTGCTCGCCCAGCTCCAGATCGACGTCCATGAGGGTCTCGATGACGCTGATGCGCCGCTCGATCAGGCGGTCGCGCTGGTGCTCGGCGTACGGGCCGACGGTGCCGGCCAGCGGCTCGCCCTCGAACAGGGCCAGCGCGGCGCGCAGCTCGCGGGCCGCCTCGGCGAGCCTGCCCGCCTTGCGCGCGGCCTCGGCCTGGGCGACGCCGCGCTCGAAGCGGGTCAGGTCGAGCGCGTCGTCCGGCAGGCGCAGCGCGTAGCCGCGGCCGATCGAGGTGAGCAGCTCGGGGCGGGAGCGGGCGGGCCTGCCCGGTTCGAGCACCGTACGCAGGCGCGAGACGTACGTGCGCAGGGCCCCGAGTGCGCGCGGCGGCGCCTCCTCGCCCCAGACGGCGTCGATCATCTCGTTGGGGGTGACCGCGTGACCCTCGCGCAGCAGCAGCATGCCGAGGATGGAACGCTGCAGCGGGGTGCCCAGGTCGAGCTCCTGGCCGTCATGCCAGGCGCGGACAGGACCGAGCACGGCGAACCGCAGCCCGCCTTCGCCGCTCTGACCAGCCATGCCGTTCGTCTCCCAGCCAGCGAGATCTTTTGTTCCCAAATGATAAGTCCAACGACCTTTGTCACCTAGATCCCGGCAGATCCGTTCATTTTCCTGTTGATCCGTCGTCAATCCGGTGTTGAACCCGCCCCTGGATGATGAGAACCGGCAAGCAGGACACGCATCGCGGGGGCGTGTGTCTCTAGGGAGTGCGGGCAGGGCCGGAAAAATACCGGCCCCACCCGGATTTCCGGATGGGGCCGTGGATGGACGGGTTTCAGGCTGCCTCGACCAGGCCGAGCCTCATGCGCAGCCGGTCGCGGACGACCGGCCATTCAGAGTTCAGGATCGAGTAGAACGCGGTATCTCGGACCGTGTCGTCGGCGCCTCGGCTGTCCGCTCGCCGCACCCCGTCGAAGTGTGCGCCGAGTGCCTCGATGGCGGCCCGGGATCTGCTGTTGCGTACGTCGGCCTTCAGAGTGATGCGGTGGACGTTCCAGTCCTCGAAGGCGTGCGAGAGCAGGAGGTATTTGCTCTCCCGGTTGACCCCGGTGCCCTGGGCGCTCGCGCCCAGCCAGGTGTAACCGATGTCGGCCACGGACGGGATGTCGCCCACCGCACCTCGTGTACCCGGCGGCCAGGGCATGGGGCCCTGCCAGTACTCCAGGTGCATGAGACGGGTGGCACCGACCACGCGGTCGGTGTTCAGCCACCGGATGGCGAAGGGCAACGAGCGGCCCTCCGCCTGCTCAGCCATGGCGGCCTCCACATAGGAGACCACCTCGTCCCGGCCTTGCGGGACGCGAGTGAAGGCGTAAATGGTGCGGTCTTCACTCGCCGCGGCGACCAGGTCATCGACCGCCGCGAGGCTGAGAGGTTCCAGGCGCACGAAGCGCCCGGACAAGGTGACAAGAGCGGGCATGAGCACATGATGAAGGCTGCCGGGCACCCCTGTGACCAGGCGTAATGGGACAACTTTCCACCGGTGTGACGGTGACGACGTTTCCGCAGGTCAGAGGCCCCTTTTGGGGGACGGTAAACCCGCTCTTGGGGAAAGATTCGCCTAACCGTGACATGGGGCGGGGACGAGGGCCGGATGCGGCCTGCTCACTGCCCCGTGACGGACCAGGGCCAGCTCTTTGAGACCCGTCGTCAGGAAGTCGAGGTTGTCGGCGATCCACGGCAGCCGCAGCGGATCGGGACTGTCGAGAGCGGCCTGCCGCTGCTCGGCGGAGTCGCCGTAGAGCAGGCTCACCGCGACGCGGACCCGGGCGGCCGAGGGGTCGTCGCCGAAGGCGTGACCTGGCAGGACGCCGAGGCCGTGCTCCTCAAGCAGGATCTTGGTGATCTCCGCGGAGCCGCCGAGCCTGAGGTGGCCGAGGTCGGGATAGAGGTAGAAGCCGCCCTGCGGGACGGGCACGTCGGCGCCGATCTCCGCGAAGCGCTCGTGCACGGCCCTGGCCAGCCTGCCGTGCAGGCGGCGGCTGCGGGTGATGCGCTCGGTCAGCTCGGGCGGGTCGCCGAAGGCGTACGTCGCGGCCTCCTGCACGGGCGCCGCGGGCGCCGACCAGATCTCGCTGGCCACCGCGAGCAGGCTCCTGCGCAGGTCGCCGTTCTCCGGCAGCCTGGCCACGCCGATCCGCCAGCCGCCCAGCGCGAGGCTCTTGCTCAGCCCGGTCGTGATGATCGTGCGCTCGGGCGCGAGCTCGGCCGGCGAGGTGTACGTCAGGCCGGGTTCGTGCACGAGGTCGCGGTAGATCTCGTCCGAGATGATCGTCAGGTCGAGCTCGCGGGCGACCTGGGCCAGGCGGGCCACCGTCTCGGGTGTGGCCAGCCGGCCCGTCGGGTTGTCGGGCAGGGTCACCACGACCGTGCTCACGGTCCTGCCGAGAGACCTGGCCCTGCGCACCTCGGCCGCCACCGCGTCCGGGTCGGGTACGCCGCCCTCTCCTGGCGGTGCGGGCACCAGGATGGGACGCGAACCCACCAGATCGGCCTGCGCGGCGTAGCTGACCCAGCTGGGCACCGGCAGGACGACGTCACCGCCGATCGCCAGGAGCAGGCCGTAGAGCAGCGACTTGCTGCCCGGGCCGCAGACGACCAGGTCGGGATCGGTGATGAGCCCCCGTCTCGTCCAGTAGCCCGCCGCCGCGGCGCGCAGCTCGGCCGCCCCCGCGACCGGCCCGTAGCCGTTGCATTCGGATGCGGCGGCCAGCCTGTCGCGCAGCGCCGGGTGGACGGGCAGCCCGGCCTCGCCGAAGGCGAGGTGGAGCACGCGTTCCCCGGCGCGCCGTCTTCGCTCGATGTCCTCGTTGGCCGCCAATGTGGCGGACAGGGTTACGGTCATGTTTGTCACGTTCCCAGGGTGATTGGATGAAGGCATCAGCACAAGCGAGGCTTTTTGTGGGTAGGCATAAGGAAGTCTGATGCTCGAATTGCGGCGTTTGGTCCTGATCTGCGAGTTTGCAAGGAAGGGAAGTATCGCGGCGGCGGCCGAGTCGTTGGGCTACAGTCCTTCGGCCGTCTCCCAACAGCTCGTCGCGCTCGAACGCGAGACGGGTACGGCGCTCATCGACAGGACGGCGCGCAGCGCCGAGCTGACCGACGCGGGACGCCGGCTCGTCATGCACGCCGAGCGCATCCTGTCGATGGTCGAGGAGGCCGAGTCCGACCTGTCCGCCCACGCCGGCAAGCCGGCCGGCCGGGTCGTCGTCACCGCCTTCCCCACCGCCGCGGTCGCCTTCGCGCCCGCGCTCGCCCGCTCCCTGCGCCGCCACACCGAGCTGACGCTGCGGCTCGGGCAGAGCAGGTCCGGGCGCGGTCTGCGCGAGGTGCAGTCGGGCGAGGTCGACATCGCGCTCGTGGACGACTGGTACGGCCGCGTCCGCGACAGTGACAGCGTGCGCGTCTTCCCCCTGCTGCACGACCCCCTCGTGCTCGTCGTGCCGCGCAAGCACCGCCTCGCCGACCCCGACGTGCCGGTCGACCTGCGCGAGCTGCGCGACGAGCCCTGGATGGCCACCCCCGACGGCGAGCCGTCACGGCTGGCCGTGGACCGGCTGCTCGCCGGCGTCGGCGGCACCCGGCCGAGCCCCTGGGAGTTCGAGGGGCTCGGGACCATCCTGTCGCTCGTCGCCAAGGGCATCGGCATCGCCGCCGTGCCCGCGCTCGCGCTGGCCGCCGGCGTCCGGGGGCTGGCCGTACGGCAGTTCCCCGGCAACCCGGTGGGGCGCGACGTGCACGCCGTCGCGCGCGGCTCCAGCGTCCACCGGCCTTCGGTGTCGGTGACGCTGCGGGCCATCCACGTGGCCGCCCGCTACATCGCCGCCGACCTCGATCCGGTACGCCCGGCCGAGCGCTCCCAGGTGGGCCGGCCGTCACTCGACGGGCTCGACCTCCCCATACGATCCGCCGGCGACGTGGTCGGCCGATCGTTCGGAGAGTGACGCGCGATCGCGATAACGTCTGCGCTCATGGCGCCTACGTACGACATCGAGCGGCTCCTGCTCGCCCAGCCAAGCACGCGCACGGTCGCCGGCGTCGACGAGGTCGGCCGGGGCGCCTGGGCCGGGCCCGTCCTGGTCTGCGCGGTCGTCACCGACCTGTCGGAGCCGCCCGCCGGGCTCACGGACTCCAAGCAGGTCTCCGAGGTCAAGCGCGGGCCGCTGGCCGCCGAGCTGGCCGGGTGGGCCGCCGGCGTCGGCTACGGCGAGGCGAGCCATCAAGAGATCGACACGCTCGGCATGACCGAGGCGCTGCGGCGGGCCGCCCGCCGGGCCCTGGAGGCCCTGCCGGTACGCCCGGACGCGGTGATCCTCGACGGCAAGCACGACTACATCGGAGCGCCGTGGCCGGTGCGCCTTGAGGTCAAGGGGGACGCGGCCAGCATCTCGGTCGCCGCCGCCTCCGTCCTCGCCAAGGTCCGGCGCGACGCCTACATGGCGACGATCGGCTGCGACGATTACGGCTTCGCGGAGAACGCGGGCTACCCCTCGCCCTCGCATCAGGAGGCGCTGGCACGACTCGGGCCCACCGCGCACCACCGGCTCTCCTGGTCATACCTTGACGAGCTGCCCCAATGGCGGCACTTGAAGCATCACCGCGACCCACTCGTCGGAGAAGGCCAGGCCAGCCTCTTCTCCTGACGGGTATCGGTGAGCTCCGCATGTCTGCCCGCCTTCGCGGCGGTCATGGGTCACTATTTCGTGCATGCGGATCGGGATCTTTGTCGTCGCGGGGCTCTTTCCCGGGCAGGAGGCCGGGCGGGTGCTGGCCGACGCCGTCGAGTGGATCGTCGCGGCCGAGCAGGCGGGGTTCGACGACGCGTGGATCGCCGAGCACCACTTCATGCCGTACGGCGTGTGCCCGTCGCCCACCACGCTGGCGGCCGTCGCGGCCGGGCGGACCGGCCGCATCGGGCTCGGCACGGCCGTGAGCGTGCTGTCCACGCAGCATCCCGTCGCGCTGGCCGAGCAGGCGGCCGTGCTGCACCACCTGTCGGGCGGGAGATTCACGCTCGGCGTCGGCAGGGGCGGGCCTTGGGTGGACCTCGAGGTGTTCGGCACCGGGCTCGACCGGTACGAGCGGGGCTTCCCCGAGTCGCTCGACCTGCTGCTCGCCGCCCTGTCGGGTGACCGGGTGGCGGCCGACGGGGAGTTGTTCCGGTTCAGGGAGGTCGCGATGGTGCCGCCCGTCCGTATGCGGCCGGTCGTCGCCTGCACCTCCGAGCCGAGCGTGCGGCTGGCGGCCGAGCGCGGGCTGCCCATGCTGCTCGGGCTGCACATCGGGGACGACGACAAGGCCGCCATGGTGGAGCGGTATCGCGCCTTCGGCGGGCCGCCGGTCGAGCACGTGGCCGCGGGGGTGGCGTACATCGCGGACTCGACGATCGGGGCGGCTCGCGACCTCATGCGGGCGATGCCGGCCTGGCTGGGGCCCGGGCTCGACGGGTACGAGCCGGTGGACGACCGGCCGCGGCCGCACCGCGACGTGGACGACTACGTCGAGCTGCTCACCAAGATCCACCCGGTGGGGTCGGCCAAGCACTGCGCCGAGACGCTGCGGCGGACCTCGGAGCGCACCGGGATCGAGCACTTCGTGCTGCTGGTCGAGGGGATGGGGTCGCACGAGCGGACCCTGGAGAACATCCGCCGCTTCGGCGCCGAGGTGCTGCCCCTGCTGCGCGACTGACCTGGTCGGCGAGCCGGGTGCGGGCCCGGCTCGCCGGTCAGGGGTCAGCAGTCGACGAGCTCCGGTTTCTGGTTGAGAATCTGCGCGCGCGGGGTGACGAACTCGGCGAGCGCCTGCGTGGCCGACGGGTCGAAGACGGCGACGCGGTGGCAGTTCTGGAAGGCCAGGCGCACGCCGTAGTGGCGCTCGAGCGCGCCGCGCATGGAGTCGCTCGCCATGCAGCGCAGGAGCTGGCCGCGCGCCTCCTCCGACGGCGGCGGCACCTCGTTGTCGGCGAACGCGGCCCCGCTGTGCTCGCGCTGCTTGACCAGCTCGCTGATCAGCGACCACGCGTAGGGGAGCGAGTCGCGGACGCAGGCGAGGAACGCCTCGTCGTCCACGTCACCGGCTCTGGCCTGGTCGAGCAGATCGTTCGGGACGGTCAGCGACATGCTGTCTCCTCTCGGATGGGTCAAATCGGACGTTAGATCGCTGGAGCGGGCATGCTCCAGAGCCTTGACAGGCACAGTCATGTGGTCGCCGGGCCGTAGACGAAACCGGGGTCGATCTGCTCCGCCAGGTCGAGACCGGTGCGCTCGTTGCCCCACGCCTTGGCGTTGCGCAGGTGGAACTCGACGGTCTGGCGGCCGAACCTGGCCCAGTCTTTGTCCTGCTCGTCGAGGGTCTTGCGGAGCACGGCCAGCGCGTCGGCGTTGGCCGGTTCGAGGTCGTCGAGGGTGAAGTGGCGGCCCTGCTCCATCGCGCGTACGGCGGCGGAGTGCTCCATCCAGGTGAGGAGATCGTCACCCACGTGCTCGCGCAGGAACGCGACGTCGGACTCGCCGTGCACCTTGTTGCCGACCACGGCCAGGGCGACGTCGTACTGGGCCGCGTAGTCGCGGTACTGGCGGTAGACGCCGACGCCCTGGCGGGTCGGCTCGGCCACCAGGAAGGTCAGGTCGAAGCGGGTGAACAGGCCGGAGGCGAAGGAGTCGGCGCCCGCTGTCATGTCGACGACGACGTATTCGCCGGGGCCGTCGATCAGGTGGTTGAGCAGCAGTTCGACGGCGCCGACCTTGGAGTGGTAGCAGGCCACGCCGAGGTCGTCCTCGCTGAAGGGGCCGGTGGCGAGCAGGCGCAGGCCCTCGGAGGTGGTCACGCCGTAGGGGTCGGTGGCGAGGTCGTCGAAGCTCAGCAGGGTGGAGCCGCGGCCGGGAGGGGTGGTCTTGACCATGGCGTCGGCGGACGGGATGCGGGGGTTGGTGCCGCGCAGCCGGTCCTTGATCTCGGTGAGGTGGGCGCCCAGCGGCTCGGGCCCGCGGTCCAGGCCGAGCACCAGGGCGAGGTGCTGGTTGATGTCGGCGTCGATGGCGACCACGGGCGCGCCCTGGGCCGCCACATGTCTGGCGAACAGGGCCGACATCGTGGTCTTGCCGCTGCCGCCCTTTCCGACGAAGGCCACTCTCACGGGATGCTCCAAGAATGATGATGAAAACCGTTTCCACTGGGGACGGACATCATCATGCCACAGCGCGTGCGGGATGAGGGCGTGTTCGACCTGGCGTCGCGCGGGCTGCGGGCGCTTTGGGGTGGTTCGCGGCCTATTTGCGGGTGCTCAGTGGCAGACCGCGTCCAGCGTCAGGGGGTCGTCCGGGGTGGGTGTGGGCGTGGTGGAGGCGGCGTGGGCGGGTGCGGTCCTGGTGGACGCGGGCGGGTCGAGGGCCTCCTTGACCTTGCGGCGGATGAGGTACCTGTCGGGGTAGGCGGTGTTGATCAGTGGCGGCACGAAGCTCAGGCTGCGCAGCCGCGCGTTCTTGACCTTGCCGGCCAGGTCCACGACGGCGGGCAGCAGGTCCTGGGGCAGGTCGGTGGAGATGGCGCGCTTGGTGGCGGCGGCGAGGCGCTCGAAGCTGTTCAGCACGGTCACCGGATCCGCCTGCTTGGCGACGGCGTTGAGCAGGCACTTCTGCCGGCCCATGCGCACGTAGTCGTCGCTGTCGGTGCGCGAGCGGCCGTACCAGAGCGCCTCCTGGCCGGAAAGCCTGCGGGTGCCGGCGGGCAGCAGGCCCTCGCGGTACTTGCCGTACACGATGGGGTCCTTGATCGTGACCTGAACGCCGCCCATGGCGTCGATGATCTCGGCGAAGCCCTTCATGTCGACCATGGCGTAATAGCTCACCGGGATGCCGAGGATGTCGCTGATGGTGGCCTTGAGAAGGGTCGATCCGCGCTTGCCCTTCTCCACGCCGGGCACCATCTCCGGATGATCCTCGGCGAACTGGTAGATCTCGTTCAGCAGGCCCGGCGTGTCGGGGCCTTCGCCGGTGAAGCCGTACGGGAAGCGGTCCCTGGCCGGTCCCGTGGGCAGCTGCACCCGCTGCAGGTTGCGCGGCAGGCCGAACAGCACGGTGGCGCCCGTCTCGACGTCCACGCTGGCCACGGTCATGCTGTCGGTACGCACCCCGGGCCGCCCCGGCGCGGCGTCGCCGCCGAGCAGCAGGAAGTTGACCCGCTCGGCCCCGTTCCACGGATCCTGGGCGAGCACGGGCGCGGCGGTGCTGCTGGGCGTGAACAGGGTGTTGACCACGTCGCGGGAGAGGTAGGCGAGGCGGGTCGCGTACGCGGTGGGCGCCAGGATGAGCGCGCACAGGGCGACCGTCAGCGTGGTGGTCAGGAAGCGGCCGACGGTGTCGGAGCGCTCGGGGCGTACGAGAAGGAACGACCAGACGATCACGCCGGTCCAGGCCAGCGCGATCACCGCCACCCCGACGGTGAGCCAGGCCAGCCAGTACGGCTGCACGGCCAGCGACAGCAGCTTGGTGCTGTACGCGGTGAACACGGTCAGCACCCCGGCCAGCATCAGCACGTAGGCGGCCATCAGCGCCAGCCCCGTTCTGCGGCGCTCCACGGCGAGGTGGGCGACCCCCCACAGCAGGGTCGATGCCACTGTCAGTGCGAGGCTCGCGCCGAGCCCGAAGCGTCGATCTACTCCCGTCATGCCTGGTCAAACCCCCATAGACGGCCCATCCAAGCAACCCTAGTTATGCTGCGCGCCCGACCTCCGGAACAAAAGGGAGGGGTTAGGTCAAATAGCGGTCAAGCGAAACTTGAGATATAACGTGAATGTGCGGAAGCGACACGGCCACTACGGGTTCGACGCGCCCTGGCCCCTCGTGGGCCTGATCATCGGAGCGATCGCGCTGCTGGCCCTGGCGGCGCTCTCGTTCGTCCTCGACATCTTCGCCGCGGGCGTCTCCTTCGCCTTCGGCGGCCTCTACACCCTGGCCAGCGCGTTCAGTTACCTCTACACGACCAGGCGCGGCAAGTTCGTCGTCTGGGACGAGGAGCTGCGGCGGCTGCGCGGCGACGAGCAGGTGCTCGACCTCGGCTGCGGCAGGGGCGCGGTGCTGCTGGCCGCCGCCGCGCGGCTGGCCGACGGCGGCCGGGCGACCGGCATCGACCTGTGGCGCTCCAAGGACCAGACCGGCAACACCGAGGCCGCGGCCAGAACCAACGCCGAGGCGGAAGGCGTCGCGGAGCGGGTGGACCTGGTCACCGGCGACCTGCGCGACCTGCCGTTCGGTGCGGACGCGTTCGACGTCGTGCTCTCCAGCCTGGCCCTGCACAACATCCCGTCGGCCGACGGGCGGGCGCAGGCCGTGCGGGAGGCGTACCGGGTGCTGCGGCCTGGCGGGCTCATGCTGCTCGCCGACTTCCAGCACACCCCCGACTACGAGCAGACGCTGCGCGACCTCGGCGTGATCGACGTGCGGCGGCGCGACGCCGGCCGGCGGTTCTGGTACGGCGGGCCCTGGTTCGCCACCACGATCATCGAGGCCAGGAAGCCGACCGGATAGAAATTCCGCTCACCGGGTAGCCACGGGACCTTATGAGCGATGTTGAAACCGGTACCATCACCACGAAAGTGCCCGCCCGGCTTGATCGGCTTCCATGGTCCCGCTGGCACTGGATGATCGTCATCGGCCTCGGCACCGTCTGGATCCTCGACGGTCTCGAGGTCACCATCGTCGGTAACCTCTCGGCGCAGCTGGCCAAGCCGGGCAGCGGACTCGACATCACGCAGGCACAGGTGGCGGGCGTGGCGGCCGCGCTCTACGTCGCGGGAGCCTGCTCGGGCGCGTTGTTCTTCGGCTGGCTGACCGACAAGTTCGGCCGCAAGAAGCTGTTCATCATCACGCTGGTCGTCTATCTCGTGGCGACGCTGCTGACCGCGTTCTCCTTCAGCGCGTGGTGGTTCTTCCTGTTCAGGTTCATGACGGGGTTCGGCATCGGCGGTGAGTACGCGGCCATCAACTCCGCCATCGACGAGCTGATCCCGAGCAGGCACCGCGGGCGCATCGACATCATCATCAACGGCAGCTACTGGCTCGGCGCCGCCGGCGGCGCGCTGCTGACCGTGCCGCTGCTCAACGACCTGCCGGTCAACATCGGGTGGCGGGTCGCGTTCGGGCTCGGCGTGGTGCTGGGCCTGGCCATCCTCCTGGTACGCCGCAACGTCCCCGAGAGCCCGCGCTGGCTGTTCATCCACGGCAGGGACCGCGAGGCCGAGCAGCTCGTGGACGACGTCGAGCGGCAGATCGGCCGGGACGACCTGCCGGAGCCCGAGAAGGCGATGACCATCCACCAGCGCAAGTCGATCGGGTTCGTCCGGATCGCGCACACCATGGTCGCGCTCTATCCCAAGCGCACGGTGCTGGGGTTGTCGCTCTTCATCGGGCAGGCGTTCCTCTACAACGCCATCACCTTCGGGTACGCGCAGATCCTGTCCACCTTCTTCAACATCGACACGCACACCGGCTACTACTTCGCGGTCATCGCGGTCGGCAACTTCCTCGGGCCGCTGCTGCTCGGGCACCTCTTCGACACCGTGGGCAGGGTGCCGATGATCTCGGCCACGTACATCGGGTCAGGGGTGCTGCTGCTGGGCACGGCGTGGCTGTTCAACCAGGGGGTGCTCACGGCGGTGACGCTGACGGCGTGCTGGTCGGTGGTACTGTTCGTGGCGTCGGCGGGGGCGAGTTCGGCCTATCTGACGGTGAGCGAGATCTTCCCCATGGAGACCAGGGCGATGGCGATCGCGTTCTTCTTCGCCATCGGCACGGCGGCCGGTGGCATCGCCGGTCCGCTGGTGTTCGCCACGCTGGTGGAGAGCGGGGTGCCGGGGGACACGGCGCTGGCGTTCACCATCGGCGGGCTGGTGATGATCGCGGGCGGGCTCGTGGAGCTGTTCCTGGGCGTCAAGGCCGAACGCAAGGGGCTGGAGGACATCGCGGCGCCGCTCTCCGCCGCCGAGGCGACCAAGGCCACCTGACGGTCGTTTCGTCATTCCCGGTGAAATAGGGGATGCTGGCGTGGTGCGTGTGCTCTACCTCGTCGTCTGCGCCGCCGGTGCCGCCGCCGACGTCGGCCGGTTCGTCGCGCTGGCGCAGGACGACGGGTGGGTGGTGCAGGTCGTGGCGACGCCGTCGGCGCTCGACTTCATCGACGTTCCCGCACTCGAACGGCAGACCGGCCGGCCCGTGCGCAGCCGTTACCGCAAGCCCCATGAGCCGAAGCCGCCCAGGGCCGACGCGTTCGTGGTGGCGCCGGCGACGTACAACACGATCAACAAGTTCGCCCAGGGGATCGCCGACACGTACGCGCTGGGCGTGCTGGCAGAGGCGCCCGGGCTGGGCATCCCCGTGGTCGTGCTGCCGTTCGTGAACGAGGCGCTGTCGGCGCGCACCGCGTACCGGCGCAGCGTGCGCGACCTGCGGGCCGACGGCGTGCGCGTCGTCCTCGACCCGGAGGGCGACCACGGCGGTGACCACGGCGGCGACCCGTGGCGGCGGACGCTGGGCGAGCTGCGTGCGGTGACCGCGGATTCACCGGAGGGATGAGGGTGGGGCTGACCGAGCGGGTGGACGCGGCGCTGGAGGCCGGGCGGGCGCCGGGACTGCACGGGCTCGTCGTGCTGCGGGACGGGCAGGTGGTGCTCGAACGCTACGGCGCCGGCGCCGACCATCGGCTGGACGAGCCGCTCGGGCACGTCGTCTTCGACCGCGACACCCTGCACGACCTGCGCTCGGTGTCCAAGAGCGTGGTCGGGCTGGTGTACGGCATCGCGCTGCGCGAGGGGCTGGTGCCCGACGTGGGGGCGTCGTTGCTCGCGTCGTTCCCCGAGTGCTCGCCCGCCGGGCGCGAACACCTGACGATCGAGCACGCCCTGACCATGACGCTCGGCCTCGAATGGAACGAGGACGCCCCCTACACCAGCGCGGCCAACAGCGAGATCGCCATGGAGCTGGCGCCCGACCGGCACCGGTACGTCCTGGAGCGGCCCGTCGTCGAGGAGGCGGGCAAGCGGTGGCACTACTGCGGCGGGGCCAGCGCGCTCATCGGCGAGATCATCACGAGGGGAGCGGGGCGGCCGCTCGCCGAGTACGCCGCCGACCGGCTCTTCGGCCCGCTCGGCATCACCCGGTACGAGTGGTCCAGGGGTGACGACGGCGTCACCAGGGCCGCGTCCGGGCTGCGGCTGCGTCCGCTGGACCTGGCCGCGATCGGGCAGCTCGTGCTCGACGGCGGCCGCGACATCGTGCCCCGCTCCTGGATCGAGGAGACCCTCCGCCCCCGGGTCACAATCGACGCCGGCACCCGCTACGGCTACCAGTGGTACCTCCACGACGGCCGGGCCCAGGCCATCGGCAACGGCGGCCAGCGCCTCCTCATCGCCCCGGACGACCGGTTGGTGGTGGCGGTGACGGCCGGCGAGTACGACCGGGAGCAATCGAGCGCCGAAGCGGCCCTGGACGCCGTCCTCGGCCGCTGACACCCCCTCAGAGGGGGAGGGTTGCGGTGGCGGTGCGGAAGGAGGCCACCGCTGCCTTGATCGCGGGGTGGGCGCTGTTGCCGCGTCTGAAGGCCGCAAGAGTGCGGCGGCTCAGGTCGAGGCGGGTGAGGGTCACGCCGTTGGGCGGGGTGGTGGCGGCCAGGTGGGGGACCAGCGCGACGCCCTGGCCGGCGGCGGCGAAGGCCAGGACGGTGTCGAAGTCGTCGATGTGGTGGCGGACGCGCGGCTCGAAGCCGGACGCCTGGCAGGCCCTGATCGCCATCGTGTGGCAGAGCGTGCCGGGCTTGCCGGTGATCCAGGCGTCGGCGCGGGCGGCGGCGATCGAGGGCCGGTCGGTCAGGTACATCGGCTCGCTGAACAGCGGCTCCGTCTCGATGGACGCGTCGGTGACGGGCGGGACGAAGTCGTACTCGTGGACGAGCGCGACGTCCAGCTCACCGGCCCGCAGCGCGGCGGAGACGTCCGCCGGGTCGATCTCCGAGACCATCGGCTCCAGCCGGGGATGCGCGCCGGCCAGCTCGGCGAGGGCGGGCGGGAGCAGCACGCGGGCGGCGGTCGGGAACGCGCCGATCCGCAGCGCCCCGGCAGGGCCGCCCTTGACGGCGGCGAGCGCGGCCGAGGCGCGTTCGAGCTGCTCCAGGACGGCGTCGGCGTGCTCGACGAGCAGCCGCCCCGCCGGGGTCAGCGCCACCGTACGGCCGGTGCGCTCCAGCAGGGGCACGCCCGCCTCCCGCTCCAGCGCGCCGAGGTGCTGCGAGACGGCGGACGGGGTGAACATGACCGCCTCGGCCACGGCGGCGATGGTGCCGCGCCGGGCGAGTTCGCGGAGCAGGCGGAGCTTGCGCGGATCGAGCATAAGTTCAGCTTAAGCTCGAAGTCAGAAATCCGTGCTGGACCTAACGGGTCGGCGGGCGGCAGGCTCGGAGCATGCTGACAGGAATCCACGTACCGCTGATCACTCCCTTCGACGCCGCCGGCGCGGTGGCCGTGGACGCCGTCGAGAAGCTCGGCAGGCACATGCTCGACGAGGGCGCGTCCGGGCTGGTCGCGCTGGGCACCACCGGCGAGGTGGCGGCGCTCACCCCGGACGAGCGGGCGCGGGTCATCGAGGCGTGCGCGCGGGTCTGCGAGGAGCGGCAGGCGCCGCTGACGGCGGGGGTCACCGGCAACGACACGCGGACGACGGCGGCGGCCCTGCGGGAGCTGCCCGCCGGGGTGAGCGCGGCGCTGGTCACCGTGCCGTACTTCCTGCGGCCCGGCGAGCGCGGCGTCGTCGCGCACTTCGAGGCGCTGGCCGAGGAGTCGCCGGTGCCGCTGGTGATCTACCACATCCCCTACCGCACCGGGCAGGCCGTGAGCGCCGCCACGCTGCGGCGGCTCGCCGCGCACCCGGGGATCGCCGGGGTCAAGCACGCGACGGGCGGCGTCGATCCGGACGCCATCGACCTGGTGGGCGACGTCCCCGAGGGCTTCGCGGTGCTGGGCGGCGACGACGCGGTCATCTCGCCGCTGCTGGCGCTGGGCGCGGCGGGCGGCATCCTCGCCTCCGCGCACCTGGAGACCAGGAGCTTCGCCGACCTGGCCGACGCCTGGCACACCGGGGACGTCGCGCGCGCCCGCGACCTCGGGCGGCGGCTGGCCCGGCTGTCGGCGGTGCTGTTCGCCGAGCCAAACCCGACCGTCATCAAGGGCGTGCTGCACGCGCGGGGGCTGATCCCGACGCCGGACGTACGCCTGCCGCTGCTGCCCGCCGCCGAGGAGACGGTGTCCCGCGCCCTGGCCGAACTAAGGGCTTGACCGTTCAGTGGGCATCGGGCTAGGTTCTTCCCCCAATGGGAACTCTGTGATCTTCGCCCCCGGGGCGCACGCGCGTCGAGCCTGAGCTCCGCCCGTGCCGCCCCGCATCGGTCATCTTCCGTACCGATCGAAGGGGAACGCGCTTCATGCGTACCGCTGCCCAAGCCCAACTGACTTTTCACGACATCACCAAGCGTTACGACACCCGGGTCGTCCTCGACCGGGTCTCCTTCACCGTCAGCCCCGGCGAGCGGATCGGGGTCATCGGGGACAACGGAGCAGGCAAGTCCACGCTGCTCAAGCTCATGGCCGGCGCCGAACGGCCGGACAACGGCGACCTGACCGTCGTCGCGCCGGGCGGCGTCGGTTACCTGCCGCAGTCACTGGAGCTGCCGCCGGACGCGACCGTGGCCGACGCGATCGACCGTACGCTGGCCGACCTGCGCTCACTGGAGGCCAGGATCAGCGAGGCCGGGCACGCGCTGGCCGCCGGCGGTTCCGCCATGGACGCCTATGCCCGGCTGGTCGCGGAGTTCGAAGCGCGCGGCGGGTACGAGGCCGACGCGCGGGTGGACGCCGCGCTGCACGGGCTCGGGCTGCCGGGGCTCGACCGGTCCCGGCCGGTGGCCACGCTGTCCGGGGGCGAGCGCTCCCGGCTGGCGCTGGCCGCCACGCTTGCCGCCGAGCCCGAGCTGCTCCTGCTGGACGAGCCCACCAACGACCTGGACGACCGGGCCGTGGCCTGGCTCGAACAGCGCCTTCGCGCCCACCGGGGCACGGTCGTGGCGATCACCCACGACCGGATGTTCCTGGAGCGGGTGACCTCCACCGTCCTGGAGGTCGGCGAGGGACGGGTGCGCCGCTACGGCGACGGGTACGACGGCTACCTCGCCGCCAAGGCCGCCGAGCGGGCGGCGCGGCTGCGGGCGTACGAGGAGTGGCGCCAGGAGCTGGCCCGTCACTCCGCGCTGGTCGCCGCCAACGCCGGCCGGCTGGCCGCGGTGCCGCGCAAGCTGACCCTGGCGAGCATGGGCACCGGCGCGTGGCGAGCCCGCTCCCGCACGCACGGCGCCGCGGGCCGCATCCGGCAGGCGCAGCAGCGCGTGCAGCGCCTCACGGCCAACCCGCTGACCCCACCCCCCGACCCCCTGAGCTTCACCACCGTCCCCTCGACCACCGCCGCGCCTGCGGCCGACGCCGTCCCCGTGGTCAGCGGAGTGCCCGCGACCGGCGCTGTCCCCGCGACCGCCGCCGTGGCCGCGGTTGCGGGAGCGGCCGAACCCGGTGCGGTGGTGGCGCTCGATGAGGTGGAGGTGGTGGGGCGGCTGCGGCTGGACGCCCTCACCGTGCGGGCCGGCGAGCGGCTGCTCGTCACCGGGCCGAACGGGGCGGGCAAGAGCACGCTCATGCGCGTCCTGGCCGGGGAGCTGCGGCCGGACGCCGGTACGGTCGTGCGTACGGGCCGGGCCGGCCTCCTGCGCCAGGACGAGGCGGCCGGGCCGCCGGAGCGCACCCTGCTGGCCGCCTACGCGCACGGGCGGCCCGGGTCGCTGGACGAGCACGCGGACGCGCTGCTGGCTCTGGGGCTGTTCCGGCCCGCCGACCTGCGGCTGCGCCTGGGCGAGCTGTCGTACGGGCAGCGCCGCAGGGTCGAGCTGGCCCGCCTGGTCAGCGACCCGGTGGACCTGCTGCTTCTCGACGAGCCGACCAACCACCTGTCGCCGGACCTCGTCGAGCAGCTCGAAGAGGCGCTGGCCTCCTACGAGGGCGCGCTGGTGATCGTCACCCACGACCGCCGCCTGCGCGCCACCTTCACCGGCTCCCACCTGGAGCTCCGCAACGGCTCCCCAGCCTGACCCACGCCCGCCCCGCCGCCCCGCCACTCGCCCGCCCGGCCGCGGACCAGCCGCCGGGCGGCGGTCAGTGGCAGGGCAGCCCGGGTGGGGTCAGTGGCAGGGCAGCCCGGGTGGGGTCAGTGGTCTGACTTTCTGATGGCGGTGCCTACCTCGCCCACTCGGTCGGCCAGCAGGCCGAGGGCGCCTACCGCGCGGGTCATCGGGTCGTCCCCGGCGCCGCCCAGTGCCTTGTCCCTCAGGTAGGCGGCCTTCACCGTGGCCCATCGTTCCGCCTGGGCGGGGGACAGGCGGTTGCGGAGTTCGGCGAGTTTGAGGAGGTTGGCCTCGGCGTCGGTGGTCAGCGTCTGCGCCTCGCCCAGGTAGTGGTCGTCGATCAGGGCTTCCAGCTCGGCGTCGTTCATCGCGGGCACGATGCGCTCGGCCAGCTTGTTCATGTTCCGGTACGACCCCTGCAGCCGGTACGGCGGCTCCGTGCGCGCGGCGTCCGACTGCCCGGCCGAGGCGATGTAGGCCCGGTTGTTGGCCAGCACCACCTCCTGGACGCGCACCAGCTTGGCGAGCACGCCCAGGATCCGCTCCAGCTCGGGCTTGGTGTACGGATGCGTGAGCTGGTCCGGCCGGACGGCGGTGTCGCCCTTGGCCAGGCGTACGAGCAGCTCGACGTCGGAGCGATCGCGGCCGGAGAGGGGCGCGAGCACCGGGTTGGAGGTGAGGGCGTTGTCGATGTAGCTCAGCGCGAACAGCTCCTCGCGTCCGGCCAGCACGTCGCCCAGGTTCCACACGTCGGCCCGGTTGGCGAGCATGTCGGGGATGCGGAAGCGCTGCCCCGACTCGGTGTACGGGTTGCCCGCCATGCACACCGCGAACCGCTTGCCGCGCAGGTCGTAGGTGCGGGTGCGGCCGTTCCAGACGCCCTCGATGCGGCGCTGGGCGTCGCACAGCGAGATGAACTTCTGCAGCAGCTCGGGCGAGGTGTGCTGGATGTCGTCCAGGTAGAGCAGGGTGTTGTTGCCGCTCTCCAGCGCGAACGAGATCTTCTCGACTTCCTGCCTGGCCGTGGCGTCGGGCGCGTCGGCGGGGTCGAGCGAGGTCACCGCGTGGCCCAGGGCGGGGCCGTTGACCTTGACGAGGACCAGGCCGAGGCGGCTGGCCACGTACTCCATGAGGGTGGTCTTGCCGTAGCCGGGCGGCGAGATGAGCAGCAGCAGGCCGTTCTGGTCGGTGCGCTTGCCCGCGCCCGCCGCCCCGAGCTGCTTGGCGAGGTTGTCGCCGATGAGCGGCAGATAGACCTCGTCCAGCAGCCGGTTGCGGACGAAGGCGCTCATGACCTTCGGCTTGTACTCGTCGAGGCGCAGGCGGCGGCGCTCGGCCTCGACCAGCTCGCTCCGGCACCGTTGGTAGGCGCGGAAGGCCGGCACCCGCTCGGCCGCGAACCGTCTGATGCGCGGCAGGATCTCGTCCAGCCGCAGCTCGAGCGCGCGGTCCCGGATGCGGGGGTGGCTGCCGAGCAGCCCGTGCACGGTCTCGGCGGTGGCGGCGCTGGAGTCGTGGCGGGGCAGGTCGCACAGCAGCACGGCGACAGCCTCGGGCAGCTCTGGGCCCTGGCGGTACGCGGTGAGCCAGGCGCGGGCGAGCTGGAGACGTTCGGGGAGGGGGAGTGCTTTGAGGTCGTCCTCGAACTCGCGGCTCTTGGCCGGGCCGAGCTCGTGCCTGAACCCGTCGAGCAGGTCGCGCGCCGCCTTCCCGGTCACGAAACCGGCCGGCGTCCCGCCCAGCTCCTCCACCAGGTACTCGCCGGCGAGCCGCGCGATCCCCTCCTGATCAGGGGATCCCGAGGTCTCGGAGGTGAAGCGGGCGATGGCGGTGCCCAGCTCCTCAGCCAGCTCGGCCAGGGCGGGCGCGGTGCCGAAGAGCTCTCGCGCGCGCACCAGCGACACGGCCCGGGTGGTCAATGTTTTACGTGAAACGTCGTCGGTCCCGAAGGCCCAGAAGAGCTGCGCCGCCGCCCGTACCTCCGCCGGATAGCGCAGCAGCCCGGCCCCTTCGCGCAGCCGGACGAGCGTGTCGAGGATGAGCGTGGCGTCGTGGTCGTGGACGCCGCGCTCGTACCCCTCGTCGTAGCGCGACTCGGCGGCCTGCCTGACCAGGTCGGCGAGCGGCGCGCCGGCCGTGACGCCGTCGAGCAGGGAGACGGCGAGGTACTCCGCGCGGTAGACCTCCGGTGTCTCCGAGACCAGCGACTGCTCCCAGAACGGCCGGGTGTCGGCGAACGACTCCGGCACGGGCGCGCGGTAGTCGGTGCCGGTGATGGCGAAGAACATCGAGCCGTCGTGGGGCACCAGCGTCAGGTCGATCGGCTGGGTGTTGACCGCGAAGCGGTGGTGGCCGAGGCGCAGCGTCTCGCCGCCGTCGTCGTACAGGTCGAGGCGGTCGCGCAGCGCCCGTCCCGCCTCCTGCTGCGCCGACTTGACCCGGCCTTCGAGCTCTTCCGCCCGTACGGCGTCGCCCAGCTCCCGCAGCTCGCCGGCCGCCGAGCGGACCCGCGCCACCATCGGGTCGGTGGCGAAGTAGGTGTTGACCTCGTCCAGCGACCCGAGCGTGCCGAGCCGCCTGGTGACGCCGGCCAGCACCCGTTCGGCTGAGGCGAAGACCCGGTCGGCGCGCCTGGCCAGCTCGTCGAGCTGGGTCTGCTTGCGGGCGGAGAACGCCTCGTAGACGTCGTCGCGCTTGGCGGCGAGCTGCGCCGCGAAGTCGTCGAACTCGCCGAAGCGCGACTCCAGGGTCTCGACCTGCAGCATCAGCCGGCCGAGCTGCTCGTCGCATCGCGCGGGCGTGTCGGCCATCGCGAGCGCGCCGGTGACGGCCTGCCCGAGCAGCGCGAACTCGGCGGCGAACGCGGCCCTGCCCTCCGCGCCGAGCAGCTCGCGGCGGCGGCCGTCGAGCACGGCCCGCGCCCGGTTCACGCCGCCGAGCACCTCGGCGATGCGGCCGAGGATGGAGGTGCGGACGGTCGCGTCGGCGATGTCCAGCGACCCGACGACCTCGGTGACGACTTCGAGCCCTTCTGCCTGCTCGGCGAGCCGGTCGGCGACGGGCGCGGCCTCGGCGGCGGTGCCGATGGCGGCGGCGTCGGCGGCCAGGCGTTCGACGGCGGCGTGGTAGGCGGTGAAGGCGTCCTCGCCGGACAGGAACGCGACGGCCCGCTGCCCGGTGCCGGCCACCGCCTCGGTGACGGCGGCGGACAGCTCGTCGAGCGCGGCGAGGTCGATGTAGCGGGTCTCGCGCAGCGTCACCAGATGGCCCTGGGCGCGGCGCAGCGTGGCCAGCAGCGTCACCCACGCGTCGGCGGTGTCCGGGTCGTCGGCCTGGGCGCGGCGGACGAGCTGGGTGGTCTCCTCGGCGGCCGACTCCAGCGTGCGCGCGGCCTGGCGGGTGAGCTGCTCGACGTTCTCGTACTCGTCGAGCACCTGCTCGGCGGTGGCGCGGACGTCGGTCAGCGGCCCGAGCAGGCCGTGCTCGCCGAGCCAGTGGTAGGAGTCGAACGCGCGCGTGCAGGCCCCGATCAGCCCCTCGAACGTGCCGGCGGACGGCGCCATCTCCGCGACCATCCGCGCCACCGACAGGCAGTCGGAGATGCCGCGGACCAGCTCGGCGTTGCCGATGCGCTCCAGCGGCCCGGTGCCGACGGGCTGGGTGGCGGCGTAGGTGTCGGACACGTACGGGGTCTGCCACACCTGCATCGGATGCACGCGGGTGGGCTCGTCGGAGGTGGCGCGGAAGACCACCATCGTGCCGTCGTCGAACAGCGAGTACCCGTGGCAGACGATCGGGGTGGCCACCTCCTTCCTGATCACGTTGTACGGCAGCAGCAGCGAACGCCCGTCGCCCCTGGCGTGGAAGACGTACAGGACGTCCTCGCCGTTGGGGGAGCGCACCATCCGCTCGAACTCCAGGTCCGTCACGTCGGTGTCGAACGTCTTGCTGACGCCGGTGGCGAGGTAGTAGCCGCCGGGGAAGATGAGTCCCTGGTCCTCGGGCAGCCGCTGGCACGCCTGCCCGATGCCGTCGAGCCGCTCCACGCCCTTGGTGCGGGTGTTGAAGACGAGGTGGCGCCAGTCGGGCTCCTTGTACGGCCGGATCCGCATGAGGATGAGCGGCCCGACGCGGGCGTACTCGACGTCGGCGTCCCCGAGGCTCTGCAGCGGCTCGGCCACGGGCTCGGAGTAGATGCCGGCGCCTGTCTCCGTGTTGTCCTCGACCTTGATGGTGAGGTCGCCGCCGACGGTCTCGACGAACACCTCGCCGTCGATGGAGATGTGCGGGTGACGGCCGAGCACGTGGTCATCGCGGGTGGTGGCGGTCCACTCGAAGTCGTGGGACGGGGGGAACTCGTGGTCGCGCTCACCCCTGTTGTCCAGATATTTCGGGACTCCGGCGGTGTTGACCGTCCAGCGCAGCACCCGCGTGTCCCCAGGACCCGTCCTGAAGACCGCGAGCAGCTTGCCCTCGACCCGCCTGAGCTGCTGCAGCCGGGTCTCCTTGTAGTAGCGGTAGAGCTCGGCGAAGTCCTTCCTGAACGCCGGGTCGTCCAGCGCGGCCAGCCGGTCGGTGTCGAACCTGAAGGCGTCGCCGTCCCTGGAGAAGCGGTGCACGGCGAACACGTCGGCCACCGTGGTCTCCGGCTTGAGCCCGATGAAGACGTTGTAGCCGAACAACATCACGTCGCCCAGGGAGACGATGTCCCTGGGGACGCAGTTGTGCTCCGTACGGATGCGCTCGGTGCCGAGCAGGCGCAGCTCGGCCCCGCCGAACACCTTCAGCCGCTCGTCGTTGAGCCTGGCCGCCGCCTCCGCGAGCGCCTTGGCCTGAGCCTGGAGGCGGTTCCTGAGGACCTCGTACGTCCCCGCCTCCAGGCTCGCTTCGAGCGTGCTCACTTCGCGCCGGCCAGCGCCGCCACCGGCGAGTCGGCGACACCGAGCCTGCGGGCGGTCTCCAGCAGCTCGCCCAGAGCCGACGACTGCGGGCCGCCGTCCTGGATGAGCTTCATGAGCAGGGCGGAGACGGTGACGTTCCTGAGGTCCTCTGTGCTGACGCCGCCGACCACGCGCGCGAGGTCGTCCGCCAGGCTCGCGGTCCCGTTCACGTACGGCGACACGACCGCCTCGGCGACCTGCGAGTGGCCCACGAACCCGTCCACGACCTTGCCCGCGGTGATCGAGCCGACCACCTTGTCGAAGAACATGGTGTCGCCGCCGACGATGTCGATGTTGGCCTTGGCCAGACCCGCCGCGAGCACGCTGGCCTGCGACTCGGCGACCTGCCTGTTGACGTCGATGTGCTTGAGCCTGATCTCCTTGTCGGCCTCCAGCCGCAGGCGGTACTCCTCGTGCGCCCTGCTGGCCTCGTCCAGCGCGGCCATCGCGGCGGCCTTCTCGGTCAGACCCTCGGCCTCGGCCTTGAGCTTCTCGCCCACCGCCGCGGCGCCGGCCAGCGCCATGGCCTGCTCGCCCTCGGCGCGGGCCTTGAGCCGCTCGCCCTCGACCAGGGCCATCGCCTTCGCGCCGTCGGCCTCGGCGGCCAGCCGCTCCTTCAGCGCCAGCGCCTCGGCGCGGCCCACCTTCTCGATGGCCTCGGCGTCGCGCTCCTTGATCTGGACCTCCGCGAGGCCGGCCGCGGCGGTCTCGGCCTGGATGCCCTCGGCCAGCCGGATCTTGGCGCGCGCGTCCAGATCGGCCGCCTGCTGCCTGGCCTCGGCCAGCACGAGCTCCTCGCGGGCCCTGAACTTGGACGCGGCCTCGGCCGCCTCCGCCGCCTTGATGTCCTTGACCAGGTTCTCCTGGGCCTCGGCCTCGGCGGCGATGATGACCTGCTGGCGGGTGCGCTCGGCCTCCTCGACCACGCGCAGCCGCTTGATCGACTCCTCCTGCTCGGCGACGGTCTTGTCCACCGCGATGCGCTCGCGGATGACCTCGGCGATCGACCGCCTCTCGGTCTCGACCTCCTTGTCCTTCGCGATGCGCGACAGCTCGGTCTCCCGCTCGCGGGCGATGACCTCCAGCAGGCGGTCCTTCTCGATGCGCTCGGCCTCGATGGCGATCACGCGCTCGCGGTTCTTCTCGGCGACGGCGATCTCGCGGGCCCTGTTCTCGTTCGCGACGCCGAGCTGCTCGTCGGTCTTGAGGTTCGCGGCGTGGGCGCGCAGCCGCTCCTCGGCCTGGACGCGGGCGGTCTCGGCCTCTTCGCGGGCCTTGACGGTCTCGATCTCGCGGCGCTGCTTCAGCTCGGCGTCGGCCTGGCGGCGCTCCAGCTCCAGGATGGCCTCGCGGGCGTCCACGTTCTGCCGGGTGATCTCCTTCTCCTCGTTGCGCTGGTACTCGTTCGTCCGCACGTGCTCGATCGCCGTCAGCTCGGTGATCTTGCGGATGCCCTGCGCGTCGAGGATGTTGCTCTTGTCGAGCTGGTTCAGCGCGGTCTGCTCCAGGTAGTCGATGGCCGCGTCCTCAAGGCTGTAGCCGTTGAGGTCGGTGCCGATCAGCCGGACGATCTCGTCGCGGAACTCGTCGCGCTTGGTGTAGAGGTCGACGAAGTCGAGGTGCTTGCCCGCCGTCTTCAGCGCCTCGGAGAACTTCGCGTTGAACAGCTCCTGCAGGGTCGTCTCGTCGCTGGCCCTGGCGGTGCCGATGGCCTGGGCGACCTTGATGACGTCCTCGGCGGTCTTGTTCACGCGGACGAAGAAAGTGATCTTGATGTCGGCTCTGATGTTGTCGCGGCAGATCAGGCCCTCGCGGCCGGTGCGTTCGATCTCGATCGTTTTCACCGAGATGTCCATGATCTCGGCTTTGTGGACGACCGGAAGGACCACCGCGCCGGTGAACGTCACGTCGACCTTGTTGACCTTCGACACGATGAGTGCCTTGCCCTGTTCGACCTTGCGGAAAAGGCGGCCGATCACGAGCAGCAGGCCGATCACGATGACGAGGACGACGGCGAGGAATACGCCGAAGCCGGTGGAGATGACGTCCATCAGTGCTCACTTTCGTACGGCATGACCAAGAAGAATTCGCCGTCTTTGTCGTAGTCGAAGATGAGGGCGGCGTCGCCGCGCTTCAGGCGGTCGGCGCCGGTCGTACGCACCTGCACGATCGCGGACGAGCCGTCGGCGGAGGTGACCTCGGCCTGGCCGAAGCCGGGCGTGGCGGTGCCGGTGCGGATCACGCACATCCGGCTCACGAACTCGTCGCGTGAGCGGGTCTCTCCTTGAGGGAAGAGTGCGCGCAGCGGTCTCAGCAGGGCACGGACGGTGAGCCAGGCCACGGCCGACGCGGCGAGCGGCACGACGATCAGCAGGCCGCCGCTCGTCAGCACGGCGCCGATGAGGCAGAGCAGCCAGGCCAGCGCGACGAGCAGCGACAGCGCGACGCCGGCGGGAACTCCCCCGAACCCCAGCCAGGCGGCGTCGTCCTCGATCTCGAACAGACCGGTGATCACGGTCAGCCAATAGGCGACGACCACCCCGAGCAGGAAGGTGAAAATGACAGTCGGAAAACCTAACGCGATGCTGAAGAAGTCGGTCATGCCGCCCCGGTGTTGCCCCGTCCCCGTGTGTGTCCAATCGGACTATATCTAGATAAAGCACGAGTAAAGGAAAAAGTTCCCGAGTCGATATGGTGTTGACCTCAAGCCAAGTTGAGGTAGCAGGCTTGATCGCATGAGTGATCTGATGAGAGCGGCCGCCTTCACGGAAACGGGCGGACCGGAAGTGCTGAAGATGATGGAGTTGCCCGCTCCCCAGGCGGGGCCCGGCCAGGTGCGGGTCCGGGTGCGGGCGGCGGGCGTGCAGCCGTTCGACACGTCCTTCCGGGCGGGCTGGATGCCCGGCTACCTCGATGACATCCCCTTCCCGCGCATTCCAGGCAACGAGTTCGCCGGCGTGATCGACCAGGTCGGGCCGGACGTGACCGGGTTCTCGGCGGGCGACGAGGTGCTCGGGTTCAACGTGCTCAACTGCTGCGCCCAGTACGTCGTGGTGCCGGCCGCCAACGTGACGCCCAAGCCGGCCGAGGTGCCGTGGGAGGTGGCGGGGAGCCTCACCGCCGGGGTGCAGACGGCCGAGATGGCCCTGGACAACCTCGGGCTGGCCGCCGGCGAGACGCTGCTCGTGCACGCTGCGGCGGGCGGTGTGGGCACGGCGGCGGTGCAGATCGCCAGGCGGCGCGGGGCCACCGTGATCGGCACCGCCCGCGAGGCCAACCACGACTACCTGCGTGAGCTGGGGGCGATCCCCGTCACCTACGGCGAGGGACTGGCCGACCGGGTCCGCGCGCTCGCGCCCGGCGGGGTGGACGCCGCCCTCGACGGGGCCGGCGGGCACGCGCTCGAGGTCTCGCTCGACCTGGTCGCCGACCGGCGGCGCATCGTCACCATGGTCGAGCACGACAAGGCCGGCGCGCTCGGGGTGCGGCTGGTGCAGGGGGAGCGGTCGGCCGAGCGGCTCGGGCGGTACGCGCGGCTGTACGCGGAAGGCTCCTTCTCCTGGCGGGTGCGGCGGACGTACCGGCTGGCGGAGGCGGCGGAGGCGCACCGCGACGTCGAGGGCCGCCACGGCGCCGGCAAGGTCGTCATCACGCCCTGACGCCGCCATGGGGCGGCGGCCGGCAGGCGTTCGAGGGTGGGTGGAGTGTCTCTGGTCGCTCGGCCGGTCACCAGCGCGTGTGCACGGCCTCGGCGATCGTGAGCTGGACGTCGTCCAGTTCGCGATCGCCTCCGCGGACCAGCCAGAGGCAGTTCTGCAGCACCCGGCCGAGCGTCCAGCCGGCCGCCCTCCGCCGGTCGGCGCCGAGCCCCTCGGTCATGAGGTCGAAGCGGCGCAGCGTCTCCTTGCGTACGTCGCCGGTCGCGACCGCCTCGTCCCAGCGGTTCCACAGGGCGGGCAGCAGCTCGAACCCCGGGTCGCCGGCCAGCGGCTTCGGGTCGATGACCAGCCACGGCTCCCGGCCGGCGGCCAGCACGTTGGCGTAGTGCAGGTCCCAGTGCAGCAGCCGGTCGCGATGCCCGCCCGCCAGCTCGGGGGTCAGCTCGGCGACCGCGCCGGCGCACCGCCGCAACCAGGCGCGGTCCCGCTCGCGCGGCAACGCGGCGACGGCCGCGTCCACCTCGTCCAGCATGCGCCACGCGACGTCCTCCAGCCGCCGCAACCCGGACGGCGGCGCGGGGCGGGAGGAGAGACGGCCCAGGAGGGCGGTGAGGGTCTCCAGGGCCGCGGTGACGTCGGGGACGTCTTCCAGCGAGCGGCGGGCGTGCAGCCGTTCGAGGAGCAGCGTGCCGGTCTCGGGGTCAGAAGCGAGGAGGCGTACGGCGCCGTCACCCGCCCACGTACGCAGCGCCAATGCCTCGTCGGCGGTCTCCTCCGTGACGGGCTGGAGCTTGAGCGCCGCCCGCGTCCCGTCGGCCCGCACCACGGGCAGCACGAGCGCCACGATGCCGTGGCTCGGCTCGCCGTCGGGCCGCAGCTCCCACTCGTCGAGGAAGCGCTCGGCCAGCCCGGGCAGCGCGGCCACCCAGGCGGGCCCCGCGTCGTCCGCGTGACGCAGGTGCGAGGCGGTCAGCGCGGCGGGCACCGTGATCCGCATGGCCCCGGGTCAGTAGTGCCAGGGGTAGGGCGACCAGTCGGGCTCGCGCTTCTCCAGAAACGCGTCGCGGCCCTCGGCCGCCTCGTCCGTCATGTACGCCAGCCGCGTCGCCTCGCCCGCGAACAGCTGTTGACCCACCAGCCCGTCGTCCACGGCGTTGAAGGCGTACTTGAGCATGCGCTGCGCGGTCGGCGACTTGCCGTTGACCTTGCGGGCCCACTCCAGCGCGGTCGCCTCCAGCTCCGCGTGCGGCACCACGGCGTTGACCATGCCCATGCGGTGGGCGTCGGCCGCGCTGTAGGTCTCGCCGAGGAAGAAGATCTCGCGGGCGAACTTCTGCCCGACCTGCCGGGCGAGGTACGCCGAGCCGTAGCCGCCGTCGAAGCTGGCGACGTCGGAGTCGGTCTGCTTGAAGCGGGCGTGCTCGGCGCTGGCGAGCGTGAGGTCGGCGACGACGTGCAGGCTGTGCCCGCCGCCCGCGGCCCACCCCGGCACGACGCAGATGACGACCTTCGGCATGAACCGGATGAGCCGCTGGACCTCGAGAATGTGCAGGCGGCCGGTGGAGGGCGTGCCGTCGGCGTACTGGTAGCCGTCCTTGCCCCTGATGCGCTGGTCGCCGCCGGAGCAGAAGGCCCAGCCGCCGTCCTTGGGCGAGGGGCCGTTGCCGGTCAGCAGCACGCAGCCGACGTCGGTGGTCTGCCGGGCGTGGTCGAGCGCGCGGTAGAGCTCGTCCACGGTCTGGGGCCTGAAGGCGTTGCGCACCTCGGGCCGGTTGAACGCGACGCGCACGGTGCCGTGGTCGACGGCCCGGTGGTAGGTGATGTCGGTGAAGTCGAAGCCCTCGACGGGCTGCCACGCCTTGGGATCGAACAACTCGGAGACCATGGCCGAGAGCCTAACCGATCTGGTTTTCCGCCCATTCGGCCCACTCGCGCTGGCTCTCTGCGAGGCGGCGGCCGTAGTCGAGGACGAGGCGGCCGTACACGGAGAGGTCGTCGCTGCCGCTCTCGACGAACGCGCGGATGCTCTCGATGTGCTCAAGCTGCTTGCGGGCGAGCTGCGCCTGGCCGTGGAGATAGGCCCTGGCCTGCTCGGGGGAGAGCCGGCCGAGGAAGAAGACCCGCAGCAGCATGTCGCTGCGCACCACCCGGGTGGGCTGGACGTCGGTGAGCCAGTGGCGCAGCTCGGCGAGGCCCGCTTCGGTGATCGTGTACTCCTTGCGCCCGCGCGGGCCCTCGGCGCTGACGTCCACCAGACCGGTGTCGGCGAGCTTGCCGAGCTCGGAGTAGAGCTGGCTCTGCGTCGCCGGCCAGACGTTGGCGAGCGAGACGTCGAACAGCTTCATCAGGTCATATCCGCTCGCGGAACGCTCGGCGAGCAGTCCCAGCACGGCGTGTCGAAGACTCATGTTCCTATGTTGACATATCGGGCGAGGAGGTTCAAGCTTCGACATGTCATAAGTGGAATGTCATTGGGGGATTACCTATGCGCGGAATGCTCGGATTCCTGCCCTGGATCGTCTACGCGGTCGTCGCCACGAGCGACGAGTGGCGCTGGGGCGCCGTCACCGGCCTGGTCATCGCCGTCGTCCTCGTGATCCTCGACCGGCGCTCAGGCCGGGCATGGGACGAGACGGTCATCGAGAGCAGCGCGGCCGTCTTCTTCGCCTGCCTGACCGTGCTCTCGCTGGCGGACCCGCACTCCCCGCTCACGCCGTACGGACCCGCGCTCGTCAACGTCTGGCTGGCCGGCACCGCATGGGGCTCCCTGGCCGTCCGCAAGCCCTTCACGCTGGGCATCGCGCGGACGAAGGCGCCCAGGCAGGTCTGGGACCACCCGCGCTTCATCCGGCTCAACGTGGTGCTCACCACGACCTGGGCGGTGGCCTTCACCGTCGCCGCCATCGCCCTGACCGTGGTGCTGCACGCCTCCCTTCATGCGACGGCGACGGTGGTCGCCATCAAGGTGCTCTCGTTCGTGGTGCCCGCCGCCTTCACCGCGTGGTATCCGAACCACGTGCGGCGGGCTGGTGCTGTCGGCTAGGTGACCTCGGCGCGCAGCTCCGCGAGCAGCTCCCCCTGGTCGGCCAGCATGTCGGTGAGGATGCGTCGGGCGGCGCCCAGCAGGTCGGCGAGCTCGGGCGTGGCCAGCGTGTAGACCACGGTGCTGCCCTCGCGGATCGCACTCACGATGCCGGCCCTGCGCAGGACGGCGAGCTGCTGGGAGAGGCTCGAGGCCTCGATGTCGATCTGGGCCAGCAGGTCCCTGACGGGCAGTGGCCCTTCCTGGAGTAGCTCCAACACTCGGATGCGAGCGGGGTGGCCGAGCGTTCGGAAGAAGTCGGCCTTGGCCTGGTAGACCTCCACGTGCATAGCTTCAGAGTAATCTAGTTCAGTTGCATAATTCTTCAAGTCGCTATGTTGTTGGATAGCATGACAGCGGGGACTAGGGAGAAGCCATGGGCCGAGGAAGAGCCAAGGCGAAGCAGACGAAGGTCGCTCGCCAGCTGAAGTACGCCAACCACAACATCGACTACGACCGGCTGCGCGAGGAGCTGGGCGCCGACACGCGACGCGAGGAGATCTACCCGCCTACGCCGTCGGATCAGGAGTCCGAACGCGGGCGTTGACCAGGGGCCCGCTGCGCGGATCGCCGGAGCCCTGGGCTCCGGCGACTCCCATGACGCCGCGTCCGCCGGTCAGGTGGCGCAGGTGTCGTGCGTGGCGTCGAAACCCTTGAGCGCCTCGGTGTCGCCCGCCCGCAGCGGCTTGAGCCCCTGCCAGTCGTCGCCGATGACCAGCACCAACCGGCTCGTACGCGCCGCCGCCAGCTCCTTCGGCCGGCTCTTGAGCACGTCCTTGGACAGGGTGGGCACCCGGGTCTCGCCGTTGGGCCCGTAGAAGACGGTGGTCTGCTTCTGCGGCTTGCGGGCGGTGTCGCCGATCTTGGCGATGTGATAGCCGCGCTGTTCGAGGGCGGCGGCCACCTCGGTCGCCAGCCCCGTACGCCACGTGCCGTTGCGCAGCTCGACCTGGATCTTCGAGCGGGTCACCTTCTCCTGGCCGCCCTTGACGCCTTCGACGCTCTCGTCCTTGGCGACGATCTGGAACAACCTGCGCGCCTGCGGCTGCACCCACTCCACGCGGCCCGGCTGGGTGAGCGAGTAGTGCCACGGGGTGGTGATGAAGCGGATCTTGCCGACGTCGATGCCCTGGAGACTGGTGGCGAGGTCCTTCATGACGCCGAGGGTCAGGCCGCGGTCGGTGGTGACGGCCTGGGTGGCCGCGTCGAGGATGGCGAGCAGCCTGGCGGGGTCGGTGAGCGTCTCGCCGCTCAGCACCTTCTTGACCATCGAGGCGATGAACATCTGCTGCCGCTGGATGCGCCCGATGTCGGAGCCGTCGCCGAGGCTGTAGCGGGCGCGTACGTAGCCGAGCGCCTGCTCGCCGTTGAGGCTCTGCCGCCCGGCGGGCAGGTGCAGCAGCGCCTTCTTGTCGTTGACCGGCTCGGGCAGGCACACCTCGACGCCGCCGACGGCGTTGACGATGCCCTTGAAGCCGGTGAAGTCGACCTTCACGAAGTGGTCGATGTGGATGCCGGTGAGCGACTCGATCGTCTTCCAGGTGCAGCCGATGCCGCCGGAGTTGAACGACTCGTTGATCATGCCGAGATGGGCCTGCTGGCCGGGGAAGGCGCCGGTGGCCCGGCAGGCGGGCAACTGGACGAGCGAGTCGCGCGGGAAGCTGACCACCATCGCGTTGTCGCGCCGCGACGACACGTGGACCAGCATGATCGTGTCGGTGCGCTCGCCGGCGACCCGGCCGTACTTCGCGTTCTTGCCGTTGCGCTGGTCGGAGCCGACGACCAGGAGATTCATCGCGGTGCCTGCCACCTTGGGCGGGCGGGTGGCGCCGAGGTCGTCGGCGGTGAGGTCGGTGTGCTTGACGTTGCCGGTCAGCCGGGCGAAGACGCCCACCGCCACCCCGACGACGAGGAGCACGACGACCACGCTGATCGTGATGACCCAGCGCAACCAGTGGCGGCGCCGCCGCGGAGTGCGATGACCGGACGGTGGCACCTCGACAAGCCCGCTGCTCACGTGACTCCCCCTAGACCGGGGCCGAGGGTAGCCGCCCGTGGCCAAGAGCCTCGCCGTACAGATCTCGGCCGGTGAACAGTGCCAGAGTGTACTCAGTCAGGCACGCTCATGCGCAGAGATACGCTGCCTCGCAGGTCGAGCCAGGCGGTGCCGGGGCCGCGCACCAGCCTGAGCACCACCTCGTCGCAGCCGGGGCAGCGGGCGACCAGGCCGGGCTCCGGCCCGTACACGCGCAGTGACGCCACCGGCCCGGTGAGGCCGCAGCTCGCGCAGCGGCCGGTCGCGGAGACCACGTCCACCGCGAAGATCTCGCCCAGCGGGCCGGCCAGCGCGTTGCCGTCGAGGTGTTCCGCCGTCATGTCAGCCTCCGGTGGGACCGAATCGTTCGGTTCTGATGCGCTCGGGGGCGTGGCCGAGCGCGAGCAGCAGGTCGGCCGCCGCCTCCACGAACCCCGTCGGCCCGCACACGTAGCAGTCGGGCTCGAACGTGGCCGGCCAGCCGCCCTCGGCCAGGTCGTCCAGCATGATGCGGCGGGCGGGGCGGGACACGCCGCCGGGGGCCGAGCGGGTGTAGAGGTAGGAGACGTCGAGGCCGGGGTCGGGGCTGCGCAGCTCGTCGGCGTAGTAGCGGCGGTCGGGCGCGCGCAGCGAGTACACCAGCCTGAACGGCACGCGGCTGCCCGCCTGCCGGCGCGCCCTGATCATCGCCATCAGCGGCACGATGCCCGACCCGCCGCCGACCAGCAGCACCGGCGGCTTGCTCTCCGTACGCCAGACGAACCAGCCGCCCACCGGGCCGCGGATCTCGATCTGGTCGCCGGTCTCCATCACCTCGGTCAGGTACGGGGACACCTCGCCGTCGGGCACGCTCTCGACCGTCAGCTCGATCATGTCGCCGTCGGCCGGCGCGGCCAGCGAGTAGCTGCGCTGCGCGGTGTAGCCGTCCTCGGCCGTCAGCCGCACGTCCACGTGCTGGCCCGCGAGGTGTCCAGGCCAGCCGGGCACCCGGAGGCGCAGCGTGCGCGCGCTCGGGGTCTCGGCCCTGGCGGCGACCAGCTCGGCGGGCCGCCAGACGAGGCGGCGGCGCACCTCAGTCGCCCTCGTAGCGCTGCTCGCGCCACGGGTTGCCGTAGTTGTGGTAGCCGGCGGTCTCCCAGAAGCCCGGCCAGTCCTCGTTGAGCAGGCGGATGCCGCGTACCCACTTGGCGGACTTCCAGAAGTACAGGTGCGGCACGATCAGCCGGGCGGGGCCGCCGTGCCGGGGCTCCAGCTCCTCGCCGTCGAAGCGGTGCACGATCCACGCCTTGCCGTCGAGCAGGTCCTCGACCGGCAGGTTCGTGGTGTAGCCGCCGTAGGAGTAGACCAGGGCGTACTCGGCGGCCGACTCGACGTCCTCGAAGAGCACGTCCAGCGAGACGCCCTCCCACGTGGTGTCGAGCTTCGACCACTTGGTCACGCAGTGGATGTCGACGGTCGGCGTCTCGGTGGGCAACTGCATGAACTCCGGCCACGACCAGCGGTGGGTCTGCCCGTCCTCGGTGTCGATGGCGAACTCCCAGCGGTCGAGCGGGATCCGCGGCGTCGGGCCCGCCGACAGCACGGGGAAGTCCTCGACCAGATATTGGCCGGGCGGCAGCCGCTCGCTCTCGTCCCTGCGTCTACCTGTGAAACCGCGCGAAATGATGGCCACGTCCGCCTCCCGAGGCCATTTCACCACGATCCGCCCCGATGGTCGCCGGCGACGCGCGGGCTCAGGGGTGCGCGGTCAGGGTGCGCGGTCAAGGTGCGCGGTCAAGGTGCGGGGTCGGGCAGGCGGTCGGAGCGCGGCCAGACGTAGGGGAGGTCGTCCGGCTCGTCGCCGAAGACCGGCCGGTAGAAGTCCGGCTCCTTACGCAGCAGCGCCGAGCGGTGGCTGAGGTGCAGCGCCTCGTCGCCGAGCCAGGGCGGCAGCTCGCCGGCCGCGGCCAGCTCGCTCTGGTCGCGTACGCCCGGCCTGCCCAGATGCGCGGCCAGCTCGGTCGTCATCGTGCCCGCGCACGTGTCGGAGCGGTCCAGGGAGCACCAGCGCACGCACACTTCGAGGCCGTAGCGGACGAGCGCCTCCGCGTAGCCGGTCCACATCTTGACGACGGGGTGGTGGCGCCAGCCGTAGCCGGGGACGGTGAGGGCGCGCAGCACCTGGAGCGCCTCGACGCGCTGCTTGCCCAGCCGCAGCGGGTCAAGAACCGCCGCCGATGCCGCGAAATCCGGATAAGGCAGGAATGTTTGCATCGGTCCCCCCGCTGACGTGCCCCTTCTCGCGGATCGTATAGACCGCCCGCCGCCCGGCGCTCACAATCAAGCCATGGGAGACGCCTATGTCGGTGCTCGGACGCCGCGACGGGAAGACGCCAGGCTACTCACCGGAAAGGGACGCTACGTCGGCGCGGTGCGCCTGCCCGGCACGCTCCACGCGTACGTGCTGCGCAGCCCCATCGCCCACGGCCGGTTCCTCGGCTGCGACGCCAAGGCGGTCAGGGCCCTGGAGGGGGTGATCGACGTCATCACCTCCGAGGAGGCCGCCGGCCTGCGCCTGCCCTGCGTCAGCGTGACGCCGGGCCAGCAACTCGACTCCTACCCGGTGCTCGACGACACGATCAGGTACGCGGGCCAGCCGCTCGCCGTCGTCGTCGCCCGTACGCCGGAGGCCGCCAGGGACGCCGCCGACCTCCTCGACCCCCACCTCGACGAGCAGCCCGCCGTCGTCGGCGTCGAACGCGCCCTGGAGGACGACGCGCCCGCCATCCACCCGGAGCTGGGCGGCAACGTGCTCGCCGACTACACCATGGGCGACGACGACTGCCAGGCCGCCGTGGACGGGGCCGCGCACGTCGTCGAGATGACGTTCAGGATGGGCCGGGTCTCGCCGTACCCGATGGAGCCGCGCGGCGTGGTGGCCGCGTACGACGGCGACGAGCTGACCGTGCACATCTCCTCCCAGGCGCCCCACCACGTGCGCGAGCACCTGGCCGACGCGTTCGGCATGGTCCACGACCGGGTACGCGTGATCAGCCGCGACACCGGCGGCGGCTTCGGCGGCAAGGAGCACGTCTATCCCGACGAGGCGCTGATCTGCCTGGCCGCGATGCGCACCGGCCGCCCGGTGAGCTGGACGGAGTCGCCGGGCGACCGGGTGATCGCCACGCTGCCCGCCCGGCAGGCCGTGCACCGGGCCCGGCTGGCGCTCGACGACGACGGGCGGTTCGTCGCGATGTACGTGGACGTGCTCGGCGACCTCGGCGCCCATCCGTCGAACGTGGGCTGCTCGACGTTCGCGGTGACGGCCACGCTGCTGCCGGGGCCGTACCGGTTCGACCGGTTCGCCGTCCGCGTGCGCGGCGTCCTCACCACGACCACCCCGACCGGCTCCTACCGCGGCTTCGGCATGCCCGAGGCCACCCTGACCAGGGAACGGCTGATCGACGAGGCGGCCCGCAGGCTCGGCATCGACCGCGTCGAGCTGCGGCTGCGCAACATGTACCGGCCGGACGAGCTGCCCTGCACGACCCGGGTGTACCAGACGTACGACTCGGGCGACTACCCGCGCGCGCTGAGCACGGTGAAGGACCTGGTCAGGCCGGTTGCGAAGGACGACGGGCGCAGGCGCGGCATCGGCTACTCCTGCCACGTCGAGTCCACCGGCATGGGCCCCTCGATGGACATGAAGGCCATCGGCATGCTGGCCGCCGGCTACGAGAGCGCCGTGCTGCGCATGGACCAGGACGCCTCCGTGGTCGTCACCTCGGGCGTCGTCTCGATGGGCCAGGGCATCGAGACGACGCTGGCCCAGCTCGCCGCCGACCGCATGGGCGTGCCCATCGAGTCCGTACGGGTGGTGCTCGGCGACACGGCGGCGACCCCGTACTCGTCGGTCGGGTCGGTGGCCAGCCGCTCGCTGCCGCTCGGCGGCGGCGCGCTCACCCAGGCCGCCGAACGGCTGCGCGGCAAGCTGCTGGCCATCGCCGCGCACCGGCTCGAAGCGGCCGTCGGCGACCTGGAGATCGCCGGCGGCGCCGTGCGGGTGAAGGGCGACCCGCGGGCCGCACTGACGCTGCGCGAGCTGGCCACCTCGGCCTGGCGCGGCTGGGACCTGCCCGACGGCATGCAGCCCGGCCTTGAGGAGCGGGTCAGCTACGACCCGCCCGCCTACACCTTCGCGTACGGGGCGCACGCGGCGGCCGTGGCCGTCGATCCCGAGACCGGGGCCGTCGAGGTCGAGGGCTACTGGGTGGTCAACGACTCCGGGGTGCTGGTCAACCCCACCGTCGTCGAGGGGCAGCTGCGCGGCGCCGTGGCGCAGGGCATCGGGCAGGCGCTGACCGAGGAGATCGTCTACACCGAGGAGGGGCAGCCGATCACCGAGTACCTGCTGCCGACGACGCGCGAGATACCCGACATCGAGGTCGTGATGATGGAGACGCCGTCGCCGGTGACGCCCGGTGGCATGAAGGGCGCGGGTGAGGCCGGGACGATCGGGCCGCCCGCGGCCATCGCCAACGCGGTCGCCGACGCCCTCCCGGAGATCGCCGGCGCGATCACCCAGGTCCCGCTCACCCCGTCCACCGTCTGGTCCCTGCTGCGGCAGGCGCGATAGGAGCTTTCCTGCTCGTGGTCAGGCCGGGGACGGGCCGCCGATGAGGTCCTCCAGGGCCTTGCCCGACTCCGACAGCGCCCGCTCCAGCGCCTGCCGGCCGGCCGGCTTGTGCTCGGCCTCCGGCCGCTTGCGGCGCTTGGCGTCGTTCTTGGGTGCGTTGTGGTCTGCACTGCTCATGCGGGTGTGCGTACCCGGCTTGTCGCCGTCGTGCGCGGCGACAGGCAAATCCCTGCCGATTTCTCCCCGAAACTTTGACCCGTTGGGGCCTTCCATACGTACACGTTTCGACGGCCGTGTACGTCAACCCCTAGGCAGGTCCTCTTGTTGAGCGACAAGCGCGTCAGCCGCCCCTCAGCATCGGAAAGAGACGCCATGACCAGGCTGCGATCGACTCGCCGGAGCCGTCAGCAGTATGCGTGGCCGTTGCGCGAGGACGCACGGACGGCCGGCCACGCCCGAGCCCTCACGCGGGAACAGCTGGCGGAAATCGCCCTCCCTCCTTCCCTGGTGGACGACGCGGTGCTCATGGTGAGCGAGCTCGTCACCAACGCCCTCATGTACGGCGACGACCCGTACGAGCTGCTGCTCCTGGTGGACCCGAGGGAGGTCATGTGCGTCGTCGTGGACGGCAGCCCCCTGCTGCCCGCCCCCGCGCCGCACGACCTCGCCGCCGAGCACGGGCGGGGCCTGCGCATCGTGGCGCGGCTGTCCGACGGCTTCTACGGCTGTCACCCGCAGCGCTACGTCACCCGGCCCGACCTGGTCGGCAAGGCCACCTGGTTCGCGATCCCGCGCCAGGGGGCGGCGGGCAACGTCGTACCGATCCGGGCGGGGCTCTGACGCTCTGACCGATAATCGAGGCGTGCTGCGGCCATCGAGGCGTTCCTTACTGCGGTTGGGCGGCGTGGCCGTGGCCGGGACGGCCGGGGCGCTGGCGCCCGCGCGGGCGGCGTACACGCCGGACACCGCGTTCGTGCTGCTGCGCCGCCGCTGGCGGGAGGTGACGGCGGGGCCGCCGCACGATCCGCGGGCCCGCACCTACCGGGCGCTGGGCCGGGCCGCCGCCCGCCACCTCGCCACGATGGCCCCTCGCTCCTCCTCGCTCTGGCCCGACGAGCCTTTCCCCTCGTCCACGGTCACGCCTGGGCGGCTGCGGACGATGGCGCACGCGTACGTGATCGACGGCACCGGCCTGACCGGCGACCCGGCCCTCGCCGAGGCGGTCGAGGAGGGCGTCGCCCATTACCGCCGCCACGTCTACGCCGCCGGCGCGGACCCGGTCGGCAACTGGTGGCACTGGCAGATCGGCATCCCGCGGGCGCTGCTCGACGCCGTCGTGCTGACCGGAGCGGACGATCCGGCGCTGGCCGAGTCGGTGGACCACTTCGTGCCGCCGCGCCGGCTGCGCCACTACACCGGCACCAGCACCGCCGCCAACCGGGTGGACCTGTGCCTGGTGACGCTGCTGCGCGCCATGCTCACCGACGACCACGCCCGCGCCGAGCTGGCGGTCTCGGCGCTGGCGCCGGTGCTCGTGCCGGTGTCGGAGGGCGACGGGTTCTACCGGGACGGCTCGTTCGTGCAGCACACGTCCGTGCCCTACCAGGGCGGTTACGGCGTCACGCTGCTGTCGGGTCTCGCCACCCTGTACGCCGTGTTGCGCGGCACGCCGTGGGAGCTCGCGGACGAGAGGGCGTTCGACCTGGTGGAGCGCTCTTTCGCGCCCTTCGTTCGTGACGGGGCCTGCATGGATCTCGTCCGCGGCCGGGGGATCAGCAGGAGGTCGTGGGGCGACCACGAGCGCGGCAGGGAGATCGCCGCCGCCGTGCTGCTGCTGGGCGAGAGCGCACCGGCCGCGTACCGGGAGCGGTGGCAGGCCATGGTCAAGGGGTGGGCGGTGCGCGGGACGTACCGGCCGATGCTGGAGCACGCCGCGCCGGCCCTGCACGCCCGGCTCGCGCCGATCATGTCCGACGCCGCCGTGCCCGCCGCGCCCGAGCCGGTCGGTCACCGGCTGCTGCCGATGAGCGCCCGGGCCGTGCACCGCAGGCCGGGCTGGTGCGCGGCGCTCAGCATGGCCTCCGACCGCATCGGCCACTACGAGCACGGCAACGGCGAGAACCCGCGCGGCTGGCACACCGGCTCCGGTCTGCTCTACTGGTGGGCGGGCGGGCACGGCGACCACTACTCCGACGGCTTCTGGGCGACCGTCGACCCCTACCGGCTGCCCGGCACGACGGTCTCCACCCGGCGGCTGCCCGACGGGGCGGGGGAGGCGTGGGGCGGCACGCGGACGCCGTGGCGGTGGGTGGGCGGCGCGAGCGACGGCACGTACGCGGCGGTGGGCCAGCACCTGAGCGGGCTGGAGAGCACGATGGAGGCGTTCAAGTCGTGGTTCTTCCTCGACGACGCCGTGATCTGCCTCGGGGCCGGCATCACCGCACGCGACGGCGTACCGGTGGAGACGATCGTGGACAACCGCAGAACCACCGCCCTCCTCACCGCCGCCGGCGGCTGGGCCCACCTTGAGGGCCACGGCGGCTACGTCGTCCCGGGACAGCGGCTCCGCACACTGCGGGAACGCCGGTCCGGCGGCGGAGTCCGGCGCGACTACGTGACGCTCTGGCTCGACCACGGCGTCGATCCGCGCGCCGCCTCCTACCAGTACACGCTGCTGCCCGGCGCGGACCTGGAGCGGACCCGCGCCTGGGCCGCGGACCCCGGGCGGGTGCGGGTGCTCGCCAACACCGCCAGGCTCCAGGCCGTCCACGTGCCCGCGCGGCGTCTCACCGCCGCCTGCTTCTGGAACGCGGGCACCGCCGGGGGCCTGACCGCATCCGCACCGTGCGCCGTGCTGGCCCAGGAGCATGCCGACGGCACCGCGACGCTGACCGTCGCCGACCCCCGCCGCGACCTCGCCGGACTGGCCGTCACCTGGGCGGCTCCGGTGGCCGGGCTGCTGCGCGGACCTGCCCGGTCATCGGGAAGGACGTTGATCTTCGAGCGGCTCGGCGGCCTCGAGGGCGGCTCGGTGACCGTCACCTTGCGCCTCGGCACGGGATGAGAACCGGGGGAGCCGGGGTTGAAGGATCCTATGGGAGCAGCGATGAGCGGGCGGGCGTTGGTTCTGGGCGGCGGCGGGATCGCCGGCATCGCGTGGGAGACGGGGGTGATCGCCGGGCTGGCGGAGCAGGGCGTCGACGTGCTCGGCGCCGATCGGATCATCGGCACGTCGGCGGGGTCCACGGTGGCCGCGCAGATCACCAGCGGTGTTCCGCTGCCCGATCTGCTCGCCCGCCAGACCGATCCCGCCCTGCACACGCCCGAGCTGGACTCCGGGGTGCCGATGGAGGAGCTGTGGGCTCGCTTCCAGCAGATCGCCGAGAGCACCTCTGACCTCGAGGCGCAACGGCGCGAGATCGGCGCGCTGGCGCTGGCCGCCGAGACCGTCGCCGAGGCGGAGCGCAGGGCCGTGATCGAGGCCCGGCTGCCCGTTCACGACTGGCCGGAGCGTGATCTCGTCGTCGTCGCTGTGGACGCGCGGACGGGCGAGCCTCGCCTGTTCGGGCCGGACGACGGCGTGCCCTTGGTGGACGCGGTGGCGGCCAGCTGCGCGGTGCCCGGGGTGTGGCCCTGCGTGACCATCGGCGGCGCCCGCTACATGGACGGCGGCATCCGCTCCAGCACCAACGCCGACCTGGCGGCCGGGTTCGAGCGGGTGCTCGTGCTGGCGCCCATGCCCGACATGGGGGAGCCGGCCTGGTCCGGGCTGAAGGGCGCGGTCGAGGTGATCGAGCCCGGCGAGGCTTCGCTGGCCGCTTTCGGCACGAACCCGCTCGCCCCCGCCTCCCGCACCCCGAGCGCCAAGGCCGGCCACGCCCAGGGCCGCGCCGTCGCCACCAAGATCGCCACCCTCTGGGGCTGACGGAGGTGCCGGGCCAGGGGATCGCCGCCCGCGCGGTGGATGGCGGGGCGTCGGAGCACGGGGACGGCGTTCGGCCCGTCCGTGCGGTGGATGGCGGGGCGTCGGATCGTGGGGTCGCCGTGCAGTTCGTGCGGGAGGCGGTGGCCGCTGCGGATGCGGATCTGCCTTCGCTGTGGCGGCCCGGGGCCACCCGCGTCGCGTGTGACGAGGCGATCGAGCTGGTGCGGGAGCTCTGGCAGCGCACGAATGACGAGCTGCTGGCCCTCGGACCGCGTCCGGTGCCTCCTGGCACGTTCCGGATGATCTTTCTCGGCCTGATCCATGCTCCTGACCTGAGGACGGCGCTCGACCGGTTTGTCCAGTTCGCGGCGCTCACCACCGGGTTCTCGCGGAGCCGGCTCGTCGTCGGCGGCGGGACGTGCCGCATCGAGATCGCCGCCGAACCGGGAGCCGTCGTCAGGCCGCTCGCCGCCGAGCTGATGCTCGCTCTCGTGCATCGGTTCGCGGCTTGGCTGGCGGCGCGGCGGGTGCCGCTGACGGCTCTGGAACTGCCCTTTCCCGAGCCCGGCCACAGCGCCGAGTACGTGTCCGTCTTCGGCGTCGTGGCCGCCTTCGACGCGCCGGTGGCGGCCATCGAGTTCGACGCCCGCGAGCTGAGCGCTCCCGTCGTCCGCGAGGAGGGCGACCTGCTGGCGTATCTCTGCAGGTCACCCGCCGACCTCATCCACCACCGCGATTACGGTACGACGACCGCCGACCGCGTACGCACGATCATCGAACGTGCGCAGGCGGCCGGCCGCACCCAGGCCGCCGACGTGGCCGCCCGGCTGTCGATCAGCCCTCAGCACCTGCGGCGGCTGCTCCGGCAAGAGGGCACCTCGTTCCAGCGCATCAAGGAGGAGGTGCTGCGCGACCTCGCCGTCGCGGACCTGAGGCTCGGCGGCGCGTCGGTCGAGGAGATCTCGCGGCGGCTCGGCTTCTCCGAGCCCAGCGCGTTCCGCCGGGCGTTCGCGCGCTGGACGGGCCGCCCGCCGGGCGAGTACCGCGCCACGCTCACCGCTTCCGGACTCACTGCGTCCGAACCCACCGCTTCCGGACTCACTGCGTCCGGACTCGCCGCTTCCGGGCCGTGAGCCCGATCATGACGGTCACGCCGGCCAGGCACGCCCAGGCGAACACGTCCCCGATCAGCCGGTAGGGCGTCGCGCCGCCGCCGCCCGTGGGCACGTCGGAGAAGACCACGTGCCGCTCGGAGCCGCCGTGGTCGTGCATGGCCAGACTCCTGCCGCGCGCGTCGAAGGCGCCCGACACGCCGAACTCCGCCTGCCTGATCATCGCGTAGCCGTTCTCGATCGAGCGCAGGTTCGCCTTCTGGCTGTGCACGGGACCGATCTCCGCCCAGTCGCGGGCGGGGACGATCATGATGTCCGCGTCCACCCGCATCAGCTCGGGGAAGTCCGCGTCGAAGCAGGTCACGGTGGCGAGCCGCCCGTACGGGGTGTCCACCACCGGCACCACACCAGGCCCCGCCGGGTACGACTCCAGCCCGGGGATGGGGTGCGACTTGTCGTACCGCCACAAGCGGGCGCCGTCGGGGCCGAACAGGTAGGTGCGGTTGGCCGCGTACGGTTCGGCCTGCAGGAAGTGGTACACGGCGGCCTGGAGATAGATCCGCTGCTCCCTGGCCACCGCCGCGACCCGCCCCAGGAACGCCTCCTCGTCCCCCTCCAGCAGGTTGGCCGCCTGCTCCGACCAGATCACGATCCGCGCGCCCGCCTGGGCCGCCTCCCGCGTCCTGGTCAGCAGGTTGTCGTTGGCCTTCGCGAACGCCGCGCGCACCGCCTGCCGGTCCTGCTCCACCACGCTGCGCGCGGTGAAGTCGTCACCGATCACGCCGCGCAGCTCGCGGGTCACCGAGGTGTCGGGGCTGATCCCGGCCACCCGCACGCTCGCCTCGCCGACCGGGGCGAACGCCAGCCGCGCCCCGCCCGCCAGCAGCAGCGCGAGCAGCACGGCCGCGTACGAGCCCACGACCCGTATCGCCGCCCCGCGCGCCCACACGTGGTTGACCACGGTCGCGAACCAGCCGATGAGGAACCCGATCCCATAAGGCCCGGTCACCGCCACCACCTGCAGCAGTGCCAGGTTGCCGTGCTGGGTGGCGGCCGGCACCCCGAACGCCGTCCCGAACGGGCTGAGCACCGTCATCAGGAACGCGCACGCCGCCGACGCCGCGGGAAACGCCAGCAGGCCGGTCAGCAGGCCGGCGCGCGGGGTGACGAGCCGGTCCACGACGTACGGCACCACGGTCAGCGTGCCCAGCGCGATGATGCCCACGACGACCAGCGGCGTCACCGGCACCGCCGTCTCCACCAGCCAGAACACCCCCGACACCACCGACGCCGCCCACACCGCGAGCAGCCCGGTGAGCGCGGGACCCGTCCTGACGAACCGCAGCAGGAAGACCGGCGACAGCCAGGCCGCCACGGGGACGTCGAACCGCCCGTGCACGGACAACAACCACAACAACGCTCCGGCGGCCAGCCACAGCCACCGCCGGTCGAGTCTCTTCACCATGCCGGCGACGCTAAGTGCGCGGCCCGGTGCCGGTCTGTGACAGGAACACGCGTGATCCGTGACCGAGGCGCGCCGTACCATCTCGTTAAGGGGCTGACGAGCGGAGCGACCGATGGAGCCGTTGACCTTCGAGAGCCGTGATCTCGGCCAGGCCGAGGAGTTCCTCAGCAGGGCGTACGCCAGCATGAGCATCGGCTCCGACGTCGACCGCCCGCACACCCGCGTCTCGCGCCGCGTGGCGGGGGCGGTGAGCGTCGATCACGTGGAGTTCGACTTCCACATGAGTTACGCCGTCGATCCGCTCGGCAAGGTGTGCCTGTGCGTGGTCGAGTCGGGCCGCATCGACCAGCGGGTCGAGGGCGAGGAGGAGGACGTGTTCCGGCCGGGTGACGCGGTGCTGATCACCCCGCCCGACCGGCCCTACAACGGGCTCATCAGCCGGGCCGGCTTCACCATCATCATGTTCGACACCGACCTGCTACAGCAGGTGGCGGGCGTCCTGCCGGGCCGGCCGCCGGAGCCGGTCCAGGTGTTCGGCCACCGGCCCGTCTCCGCCGCCGCCGCGCGCCACCTGTACAGGACGCTGACGTACGTACGCGACGACGTACTGTCGGACCCCGGCCTGGCCGCGGAGCCGCTCGTGGCCGCCGGCGCCGGGCAGCTGCTCGCCGCCACCGTGCTCGCCACCCTGCCCAGCAACGCCGCGCTGCCCGGTGACGAGGTCGCCGCCGACCGCCGCGACGCCCACACCCAGACCCTGCGCCGCGCGGTCGCCTTCATCGACGAGCACGCCGACGCGCCGCTCGGCATCGCCGAGATCGCGGCCGCCGCCCGCGTCAGCCCACGCGCGCTCCAATACGCCTTCCGCCGGCACCTGAACACCACCCCGCTCGGCTACCTGCGCCGGGTCCGCATGGCCAGGGCCCATGACGAGCTGCGCGCCGGCGACCCCGCCACCCTCACGGTCACGTCGGTCGCCGCCCGCTGGGGGTTCTTCCACCCCGGCCGCTTCGCCGCCTCCTACCGGGCCGTCTACGGCCGCACGCCGAGCGAGACCTTGCACGGCCTTCGTTCCGTGGACGTCCGGTCACTCGGCGCTTCGCCTGACGTGCTGACCGTCCCCCGAACCGGGACGACAGTGGACGGTAAGGAAACGACGAGCACCACGGAGCCCTAGCTGCAACGGAAAACCGCACCGCCATGTCGCCCCTGACCTACGATCGCCGTGACCTGCCCGGCGGCCTGCTCATCACGGTTGGGGGCGAGCTCGACTCCACCAACGAACGCGGTCTGGAGTCCTTCGTCCACGAGCACCACCGCCCGGGTCAGGACCTGATCCTCGACCTCGGCGGGCTCACCTTCATCGACAGCCGCGGGCTCTACCTGCTGCTCCGCCTCGACGCCGCCGTACGCGAGCGGGGCGGCGCGCTGCGCCTGGCGGCCGTCCAGGACGCGCCCGCGCGCGTGCTGCGGATCTCCGGCGCCTGGCCGGCCTTCGACATCCACCCCGACGCCGAGACGGCCATGCACGCGCACGGCACCACATGACACCTGTCATACGACTCGGGCTGGCTGTGGACAACCTGCTGCTGGGTCTCCCGATGGCGATGTGCTTCGCGGTCGCTCTGTCGTACGCGTTCGGCGAGCCGGCCGAGGACGAGTCCTAGCCGTCCGCTCGGCCCCAGCAATGCCCTCATAGCAGGTAATTTCTCGGGAAGACCGCCACGTCCCGTCGTGGGGTGCGAGTGCCGGTCGGCCTAGCGTCGGCGGCATGAAGATCGACGTGGTGCTGCCCTGCCTCGACGAGGCGGCCGCCCTTTCGTGGGTGCTCGGGCGCATGCCGGATGACTTCCATCCGATCGTGGTGGACAACGGCTCGACCGACGGGTCCGCGCGGATCGCCGCCGAGCTGGGCGCGACGGTGGTGAGCGAGCCCAGGCGCGGGTTCGGCGCCGCCTGTCACGCGGGGCTGGCCGCCGCCGCCTCCGACGTCGTGTGCTTCATGGACGCCGACGCCTCGCTCGACCCCGCCCAGCTGCCCCTGGTCGCCGGGCCCGTCCTGGCCGGGGAGCGCGACCTGATGCTGGGCCGCCGCGTTCTGGCGCCCGGCGCCTCCTGGCCGGTGCACGCCAGGATCGGCAACGCGGTGCTGGCCTCGGTGCTGCGCCGGCGTACGGGGGTGCCGCTGCGCGACCTCGGCCCGATGCGCGCGGCCCGCCGCGTACCCCTCCTCGACCTGGGGCTGATCGACCGCCGCTTCGGCTACCCGCTGGAGATGGTGCTGCGCGCCGGCGCGGCGGGCTGGCGCATCGGCGAGACCGACGTCGCCTACCTGCCGCGCAGGGGCCGCTCGAAGGTGACCGGCACGGTACGCGGCACACTCCGCGCGGTCGGCGACATGCGCCGCGTCATGACCCGCCACCGCACCGCCGCATGACCCCGCCTGACGGGCAGGTCATCGTGATCGCCAAGGAGCCGGTGCCGGGGCGGGTGAAGACGCGGCTGGTGCCGCCGCTCACACATGAGGAGGCGGCCGAGCTGGCCGGCGCCGCGCTGGAGGACACCCTGCGCACGGTGGCCCGCGTCCCTGGCGCCGGGCGGGTGCTCGCACTCGACGGGGCGCCGGGGCCGTGGCTGCCCGCCGGGTTCACCGTGCTTCCCCAGCGTGGGGACGGGCTGGACGAGCGGCTGGCGGCGGCCTTCGAGGACGCGCACCGGCTGCGGCCGGTCCCCATGGTGCTCGTCGGCATGGACACCCCGCAGGTCGGCCCCGGCATGCTGGCCGACGCCCTCGCCCTGCTCGACAAGTACGACGCGGTGTTCGGCCCGGCGGTGGACGGCGGCTTCTGGCTGCTCGGGCTGCGCGCGCCAGATCCGGGGCTGCTGGTCGGCGTGCCGATGTCGGTGCCCACCACGGGCGAGATCCAGCTACGCAGGATCTGGGAGGCCGGGATGAGCGTCGCCCTGATGCCGTGCCTGACCGACGTGGACACGATGGCCGACGCGATCGAGGTGGCGGCGCTGGCCCGGGGCTCCCGGTACGCGGCGGCGCTCGCCGGAATGGGAGCACGACGATGACGACGGTGCTGGTGACCGGTTCCGATGGCTTCATCGGCGGCCACGTGGTGGCGGCGCTGGAGGCGCAGGGCCACCGGGTGACCGGGCTCGACCTGCGGTCGGGCGACGACGTACGCGACGCGGAACGGCTCGACCGGCTGCTGCCCGGCGTCGGCGCGGTCGTGCACCAGGCGGCCAAGGTGGGGCTCGGCGTGGACGTCGCCGACCTGCCCGGCTACGCCTCGGTCAACGTGTACGGCACCGCGGTCCTGCTCGCCGCGATGGCCAGGCACGGGGTGCGGCGGCTGGTGCTGGCCTCGTCGATGGTGGTCTACGGCGAGGGCGCGTACGACTGCGCGCGGCACGGCCGGGTGCGCCCCGGCCCGCGCTCGGCCGACGACCTGGCGCGGGGGTCGTTCGAGCCGCGCTGCCCCCGCTGCGGGGACCGGCTGGTCCTGGCCGAGATCGACGAGGACGCGCCGGTGGACCCGCGCAACGCGTACGCCACCACGAAGCTGGCCCAGGAGCACCTGGCCGCGAACTGGGCCCGCGAGACCGGCGGCACGGCGGTGGCCCTGCGCTACCACAACGTGTACGGGCCTGGGATGCCGCGCGACACGCCGTACTCGGGGGTGGCGGCGATCTTCCGGTCGGCGCTGGAGGCCGGGCGGGCGCCGCGCGTGTTCGAGGACGGCGGCCAGACGCGCGACTTCATCCACGTCCGCGACGTCGCCGACGCCAACGTGGCCGCCCTCGGCGGCGGCACCCCCGGCACCCTGACCGCCTACAACGTGGCCAGCGGCGTCCCGCACACGGTGGGCGACCTCGCCGAGGCCCTGGCGGCCGAGCGCGGCGGCCCCGCACCGGTCGTCACGGGCGAGTACCGGCTCGGCGACGTCCGCCACATCGTCGCCAGCCCCTGCCGCGCCGCCACCGACCTCGGCTTCCAGGCCCGCACCGGCTTCACGGAAGGCATGAAGGAGTTCGCCACCGCCCCCCTCGCCTGAGGCCCGACCGTGGAGGAGTATGCGAGCCGTCCGAACGAGCCCGTCCTGAGGAGGGGGCGGCGGGGGAGGGCGACGCGCGGCGCCGTGCTGTGGCGCCGGGGCGGGGGCACTGCGCCGCGTCGGCGCGCCGCCGGCGGGGTGCCGTGGGGGTGGGGCGTGGGGGCGGGGGCGCTGCTGCTCGGGCTGGTCGGTGCGCTCGTTCTGACCGTTACGGCGGGTTCGCTCACGGGGGACTTCTCGCGGCATATCCGCTGGTATGCGGTGTCCTGGGTGCTGTTCGCGGCGGCCGTGTGGGCGGTGCGCAAGGTGCCGGGGCGGTGGGCGGTGTTCCTGCTGGTCGCGGGGGCCGTCGTCGTACCCGCGACGGGGTTGCTCGCGCCGCCCACCACCAGCACCGACTCCCACCGGTACGTCTGGGACGGGCGGGTGCAGGCGGCGGGTATCTCCCCGTACGCGCACGCGCCCGGCGACCCCGCCCTCGCCCCGCTGCGCGACCCCTGGCTGTTCCCGAGGGGTACGGCCTGCCATCACCCCTACCGGTACCCGGTCCACGACCCCGATGGCTGCACCCGCATCAACCGTCCGGCCGTCCACACCATCTACCCGCCGCTGGCGGAGGCGTACTTCCTGGTCGTGCACCTGCTCTCACCCGACGCGAGCCGCCACGAAGCGCTCCAGGCAGGCGGCGCGCTGCTGGCAGCGGGGACGTCGCTGGCGCTGCTCGCCGCGCTGCGCAGGCGCGGGCGGGATCCTGTGATGGCGGCGTGCTGGGCGTGGTGCCCGGCCGTGCCGCTCGAAGCGGTCAACAACGCCCACGTGGACGTCCTCGGCGTGCTGCTCACCGTGCTCGCCCTGGGGGTCGTCACGCGCGGCAGGGGAGCGCTGCTCGGGGCGGCGATCGCGGTCAAGTTCGTGCCCGCGCTGGCGGTGCCGGGCGCGCTGTCCGGGCTGCTCGCCGGGGGAGTGCCGCTGCGGCGGCGGGTACGCGACGCGGCGGCCATCCTCGTCCCCGCCGCGCTCGTCGTCGCCCTCGCCTACCTGCCGTACGCGCTCACGTCCGGCGGCTCCGTCCTCGGCTACCTGTCCGGCTACCTGGACGAGGAGGGCTACGCGAGCAGCGGCGGCACCCGGTACGCGCTGCTGCGCCTGCTCCTGCCCGACGCGGCGGCGCCGGCGGCGGCGCTCGCGGTCCTCACGGTCACGGCCCTGCTCGTGCTCCGCCGCGCCGACCCCGACCGGCCGTGGCAGGGGGCGCTGGTGGTGACGGGGGTGGCGTTCCTGGCGGTCACGCCGGGCTACCCCTGGTACGCCCTGCTGGTCGTGGCGCTGGTCGCACTCGACGGCCGGTGGGAGTGGCTGGGCGTCCCGCTCGCCGGGGCCGCGGCCTACCTGGGCATCCAGCAGGACGTCGGCACGGTGGCGTACGCACTGGCGGCGATCGCCGTGGTGACGGGAGCCGTCGTTCGCAGGAGCCGGTCATCAAAACTCCTTGAGCGTGGATAGCCCGGGCCTCAGCCCCGGGGAGGAAACGCGGCACGGTGCCGCCCTGTCTCGAACATAATCTCGATAATCAACTGATCGCATGATAGAAGTGAACCGTGGCGCAGGTCGTGAAGCGGGCCTACAAGTACCGCTTCTACCCGACTCCCGGGCAAGCCTCTGACCTTGCCCGGACGCTCGGCTGCGTCCGTCTCGTCTACAACAAGGCACTCGAGGAGCGCACCCGCGCCTACCTGCTGGTGGAGGAGAAGATCACTGCTGCGCCGGCTCCCGTCGGTGCCCGCGTGGGCGTGGACGCCGGGATCACGTCCCTGGTCGCCCTGTCCACCGGGGAGAAGATCGTCAACCCGCGGCATGAGCGCGCCGACCGCCGCAGGCTGGCCAGAGCCCAGCGTGCCCTGGCGCGCAAGGCCAAGGGCAGTGCGAACCGGGCCAAGGCCCGGCTGAAAGTCGCCCGTGTCCATGCCCGCATCGCCGACCGGCGTACCGATTTTCTGCACAAGCTCACCACCCGTCTCGTCCGTGAAAACCAAACGGTCGTGATCGAGGACCTCACCGTTCGCACCTTGGTGAAGAACCATTCGCTCGCCCCTGCCATCTGCGACGCCTCATGGCGCCAGATGCGCGGCATGCTGGAGTACAAGGCCCGGTGGTACGGGCGGGAGTTGCTGGTCGTGGACCGGTGGTTTCCCTCCTCGAAGCTGTGCTCGGCGTGCGGCACCTTGCAGGAGAAGATGCCGCTGAACGTGCGGAATTGGGGTTGCGCCTGCGGCACGATGCATGACCGGGACGTCAACGCCGCGATCAACATCCTCGCCGCCGGGCTGGCGGAGAGGTGAAACGCCTGTGGAGCCGGTGTAAGACCTCAAGGGCACAGGCCCGGCGGGCGACCGGCGGTGAAGCAGGAAACCCGACCCGTGAGGGTCGGAATCCCCGGCTTCGGCCGTGGGGAGGATGTCAAGAGAGGGCGGCGAACCACCGCCGCGCCACGCTCCACTGCTCGACGTGCGGGAACCCGCAGCGCCCGGCGAGCGGCCCGATGTCGTCGGCCGAGACGGTCGCCCAGGTGAACCACTCGCCGGCCCGCCCGCCGTACCGCAGCCTGATCCGGTCCACAGAGCTCTTGGAGCCGGGCGGGCGGACCTCGGTCAGCACCGTCCCGCCCGGCCTGACGAGCTGCCGCATCCGGCGCAGCAGCGCCGCCGGGTCGCCGCCGATGCCGATGTTGCCGTCCGTCAGCAGGGCCTCCGCCCACCGGCCCGCGCCGGGGAGCGGGCCGAAGACGCAGCGCTGCAGGGCGAGACCGCCGGCCCGCAGAGTCAGCTCGACGGCCAGCGGCGTCACGTCGATGCCGAGCGCGAACACCCCGCGCCTGGTGAGCGCCACGGTCAGCCGGCCTGGGCCGGAGCCGACGTCCAAGGTGGGGCCGCCGCAGCGGGCCAGCACGCCCTCGTCGCCCTCGATGGGACGCAGCCACCGCTCGGCGGCGAGCGGGGTGACGCGGCCGTCGGCGTACTCGACCTCGACGTACCCGCCGCGCAGGCCGTGCTCGTAGAAGGCGCCGATCATGCCGCTGCGCCGTCCTCGTGGCTCGCGCTCGTCGCGCGGCCGCTCAACGATCCGGCCGTCCCGCGGTCCGCCGCCGCATCGCGTAGAGCAGGCCGGAGCCGGCGAAGAGCACCAGCGTGACGATCAGCCATCGCAGCAGGTAGGGGGCGGTGCTCAGCCCGGCCGCCGCCCGATAGTCGGCCTCGGCCCTGCCCAGGATGAGCGGGAACCACACCAGCAACAGCAGCAGCGACAGCGCGGCGGGCACCCGCACGTGGTTGAGCCACGGGCGACGCCTCCGCCCGCGCAGCGCACCGTCGGCGGCGGTGTAGAGCGGCCACATGACCAGGTCGTGCAGGATGATCGCGCCGACGAACCACACGGCGAACCCCATGAGGATCCCCGCCCCCACCACCCGCGTCAGCGCGTAGCCCGCCACCGCGAAGCAGGCGGCGAGCCCGGCGAGATGCCACGGCGAGGCACCGTAGATCCGCCGCCACCCACCGGGGCCGGTCACGAGGGCTCCTGGTGGAAGTCGAGCCGGTGCACCCACTTGGTGGTGTGCACGCCGGGTGCGTTAGGCACCATGATCCGGGCGGGAAAGCCGTGGTCGAGCGAGAGGTCGGCGCCGTTGACGCGCAGGGCGAGCAGTGAGCGCGGGTCGGCCACCTGGCGGGGGCTGAAGGACGCCGAGCCGAAGTAGCCGACCCGCTGCACCGACGTGGCGGTGACCCCGGCCGTCCCCGGCGCGAAGCCGGCCAGCCGGGCCAGGTCGGCCAGCCGGACGCCCGTCCACTCCTGCTCGGTGGACCAGCCCTCCACGCAGGCGATCGGCAGCGCGTACGTGTGCAGCGGCATCGCCAGCAACTCGGACCTGGTCAGGACCACGGGACGAGACCCCGCGAGGGTCAGCCGCCACGCGTCACCGGTGTCGGCGGCGGTCACACCCAGGCTGGCGGCGGTCTTGTTGATCTGGAAGTCGTTCGGCCCCGGCCCGTAGGAGCGGCCGTGCGGCGCGAGCAACGCCGTACGCCGCAGCGGCCCGTCCAGCGTCTGCCCCACCGACAGCCCGAACATCAGCAGCGACCCGCCACCGACGAACGCCAGCACCCCGCGCCGCGAGATCGTCGGCTCGGCCGGGGAGGCCGCCACCAGCCCGTCGGGATCGGGCGGCTCAGGCCGGGTGTCGGCCAGGCCGGTACGCAGCTCGCGCCGGAAGTCCCTGGACCGCAGGGCGCGCACGGCGGTGGGCAGCTTCACCGCGACGTGCACGACGAGCGCCGCCAGGAAGATCCACGCCCCGTAGAAGTGGGCCGGATAGAAGGAGAACGGGAAGACGTAGAAGAGCTGGATGTTCAGTATCCCGGTGGCGAACTGAAAGACCGCCCCGCCGACCAGCAGCACCAGGCTGACGCGCTCGACCGCCTGCGACACCGACCGCGCGGGCGGCCAGTCGAACAGCTTGGGGATCACCGACCACAGCTTGGCCAGCAACACCGGCACGAGCGTCAGCCCGAGGATGACGTGCGCCCCCTGGGTGACCCGGTAGAGCCAGGCGGGATCGGTGGGCCACTCGAACAGGTAGAAACCCAGCAGCCCCTTGCCCGGGGTGGTGTCGTTGCCCGGCAGCCGCGGCTCGTACGCCGCGTACGACAGCAGCCCGGTGATCACGACGACGGCCAGCCCGACCAGCAGCACCATCCCGAACACCGCCGTGAGCCACGGCCCGCGCAGCGGGCTGCGCCAGAACCCCGGACGGAACGGTCCGGGCGGTCCCGTCCGCCACCACCGCGCGAGCCGTCCCGGCGCTTCCCTCTCAGGCGGCATGTCAGGCACTGGCTCCCCCGGACGGCGTCATGCGTTTGCCAGGTGTCCTTACCGAAAGCGCCGTCCTCGATGCCTGACCTCGGTAAACATTGCGCCAGACTGCCCGGGCCGGTGGCCTGGCCGCCCTCGCGCAGCAGCTTCCGAGTCCAGGGTAGAACGTTCGGTATTGACGCCTCCGCCCTTCCAGGTGCATGATGTGGGAGATAGAACGTTCGGTATACCAAACCCGAGGGCACATCATGAGCGACACCCTTTACACCGGCATCGCCACCTCCACCGGCGACGGCAGGGCGGGAGGACAGGTCAGGACCAGTGACGGCCTGCTCGACGTCACCCTGGCCATCCCGAAGGAGATGGGCGGCCCCGGCGGCGCCACCAACCCGGAGCAGCTGTTCGCGGCCGGCTGGGCCTCGTGCTTCCACTCGGCGCTCAAGGCCGTCGCCGCGCAGCGGAAGACCCCGGTGACCGACTCCGCCGTGATCGCCGAGGTGCAGGTGCACCCGACGCCGGAGGGCGGGTTCACGCTCAGCGCCGCCCTGCACGCCGAGCTGTCCGGCATCGAGCAGGAGGTGGCCGACCAGCTCGTCGAGGCCGCCCACGCGATCTGCCCTTACTCCAACGCCACGCGCGGCAACATCCCGGTCACCGTGGACGCGACCGTCGCATGAAGCCGGCGGCCGGGCCGTGACGGACCCACCGGCCCGGCCGCCTCTCGAATCCGACCCCCTGAAAGGATCATCGTGACCACCGTCGACACGCCCGCCACCACCAGCAGCGTCGCCCAGGCCCTGCGCAAGCTCTACTTCGTGCGCTTCGCCTTCCAGCTCGTCTGGGCCGGCCTGGTGTTCGCCACCGCCTCCCAGCTCGGCCCGCTCGGCATCGCCCTCGTCGTCATCTACCCGCTGTTCGACGTGGGCGCGGCCATCGTGGACGCCCGTTCGTCCAAGGTCGCGGGCACCCCCTACGGCCTGTACGTCAACATCGCCATCAGCACCCTGGCCGCCATCGGCCTGGGCGTCGCCGGCACCGCCGGCGTCCCGGGAATCCTGCGCGTGTGGGGTGCCTGGGCCATCGTCTCCGGGATCGTCCAGCTCGTCGTGGGCGTCGTCCGGCGCAGGATGGGCGGCCAGTGGCCGATGATCCTGAGCGGCGGCATCTCCGTCCTGGCCGGCGCCTCGTTCTTCATGGGCGCCGCCGCGCCGAACCCGATGCTCACCAACATCGCCGGTTACGCCGTCCTCGGCGGCATCTTCTTCCTGATCTCCGCCCTGCGCCTCGGCCGCGCCGCGAAGGGAAAGTGACATGGACACCACCACGTACGACGTCGTCGTCATCGGCGCGGGCCCGGTCGGGGAGAACGTCGCCGACCGCGTCGTCCAGGGCGGGCTGACCGCCGCCATCGTCGAGCGCGAGCTGGTCGGCGGCGAGTGCTCCTACTGGGCGTGCATGCCGACCAAGGCGCTGCTGCGCAGCGCGGCTGCGCTCAGGGCGGCCCGGCAGGTGCCGGGGGCGCGCGAGGCGGTGACCGGCGACCTCGACGTGGCCGCCGTCCTGCGCCGCCGCGACTCCTTCGCCTCGAACTGGCAGGACGACGGCCAGGTGGCCTGGCTCGACCAGGCCGGCATCGCGCTCCATCGCGGGCAGGGCAGGATCACCGGGGAGAAGACCGTCGAGGTGCGCGGCGACGGCACCGTGACGACGCTGACCGCGCGGCACGCCGTCGTCGTCGCGACCGGCAGCGGCGCGCTGGTCCCCGACGTTCCGGGCCTGCGCGAGTCGTCCCCGTGGACGAGCCGCGAGGCCGTCGCCGCGAGCGCCGTGCCGGGCAGGCTCGCGATCATCGGCGCCGGTGTCGTGGCGTCGGAGCTGGCCACCGCGTTCGCCGCGTTCGGCTCGTCGGTGACGGTGCTGGCCCGCGACGGCGTGCTGCCCCACGCCGAGCCGTTCGCCGGTGCGCGGGTGGCCGAGGCGCTGCGCGAGGCGGGCGTCTCCGTACGGATCGGCGCGGAGACCGCGTCCGTCAAGCGCGACGGCGACGGCAAGGTGCACCTCACGCTCACCGACGGCGAGCAGGTCGAGGCCGACGAGGTGCTCGTCGCTACCGGCCGCGTCCCCAACACGCAGGACATCGGGCTGGACACCGTCGGCCTGACCCCGGGCTCCTGGCTCACCGTGGACGACACGCTGCGCGTCCTCGGCGGCGACGGCACCCCGGTCGGGGACGGCTGGCTCTACGCGGCAGGCGACGTCAACCGCCGCGTCCTGCTCACCCACCAGGGCAAGTACCAGGCCCGCGCGGTCGGCGACGTCATCGTGGCCAGGGCGAAGGGCGAGCGGGTCGAGGACGGCCGCTGGGGCCGGCACGCCGCCACCGCCGACGAGCGCGCCGTGCCTCAGGTGATCTTCACCGAGCCGGAGATCGCCTCCGTGGGCCTCACCGCGGCCGCCGCGGAGACGGCCGGCATCAGGACCCGCGTCATCGACTACGACCTCGGCGCCGTCGCCGGCTCCGCGCTGCACGCCGAGGGGTTCAAGGGCCAGGCCCGCATGGTCGTCGACGAGGACCGCAAGGTGATCGTCGGCTTCACGCTCGTCGGGCCGGACGTCGCCGAGCTGCTGCACGCCGCCACCATCGCGATCGTCGGCGAGGTGCCGCTGGACCGGCTCTGGCACGCGATCCCGTCGTACCCCACGGTCAGCGAGGTCTGGCTGCGGCTGCTCGAAGCCTACGGCCGCTGACCGGGCGCGGCTCGTCCCGCCGGGAGGGGGCGGCGGAACGAGCCGGCGGTCACGCTCAGGCTTGCGGCGTCACCCCGGCCTCCCACAGCCGGGCGAAGTTGGCCGCGTACGCCGCGACGACGCCGCGCTCGGACAGCTCGACCATCGCCTCGTCGTTGCGCCGCAGCGAGGTGGCGTTGAAGTTGTGGCTGCCGGTCATCACCCAGCCTCGGCCGGAACCGGGGCCGGTCGAGTCGGTGACGACCATGTACTTGGAGTGGATGCGGCCGGCGGGCGTCTTGCCGTCGAGCACCCGCCGCTGCACGCCGGCGGCGTCCAGGGCGGCGGTGACCTCGGCGTCGGCGAGTCCGTGCACCACCCGCACCTCGCAGCCCGCCGCCACCAGCTTCGCCAGCTCGTCCACGATGGCCAGGCGGGTGCCGTCCCACTCGGACTGGCCGATCTCGACGCTGGTGCGGCCCTTGGACTTGCAGCCGACCTTGGCGAGCCGCTGCGCGATCGGGTCGCGGTCGGCGACCGGGTAGAACTGGGCGGTGACCTTGCCGGTCGGCCCGCCGGTGACGACCGTGGTGTCGTAGTCCGGGTTCTGCACCTCGGCGGCCAGGTCGTCGAAGTACTTCCCGTAGCCCTGGAAGAGCCCCCGGTTGCCGGGCAGCACGACCAGGTTGTTCCAGTAGCTGGTGGAGTTGACGTCGGTGATGTTGTTGGACGCCTGGACGACGACGTCACGCCGGCCGCCGGTCTCCGAGAACAGCGAGAACTTGTTGTGCATGCCCTTGGTGCCCTGGCAGGAGGAGGTGTTGCCCTCCGGGCTCAGGTGGCCGCAGACGTGCACCCACGAGGTGGCCGACTTGTCGGTGCCGAGCGTGGTGATCAGCTCCTGTGCGGCCGGGTTGTCGATCTGGTAGCCGTCGATGACCATGCGCACCTCGACGCCGCGGCGGTAGGCGTCGAGCAGCACGGCCACGTAGTCGGCGCCGGCGTCGCCCGAGATGACGAACTCGGCGATCTCGATGGACGATCCGGCGGGCGCCTGCTTGATGAGCGAGCAGAGGCGCTCCACGACCGCGGTCGCGGTGCCCGCGACCGGGTCGTTGAAGGCGGCGCCGGTCTCGACCGGCACGGTCGCGGCGTTGCGGCACGCGCTGCGGGCCGGCTCGGGCAGCGCGGCCTGCGCGGCCGTCGGCTGCACCGACAGGGTCACCGCGGCGGCGAGGCCGGCGATCAGGAGGGAACGCTTACGAGGCATGGGGGGCTCCAAGGTGGGGGAGGTCAGCCGACGGATACCTGCGAGAAGTCCGGCCGTCCGCTGGCCGGCATCTCCAGGCCCTTGACGTCGTCGCGGACGGCGTAGTTGTTCTTCAGGTCCACCGGGTAGAGGCCGACCGCGTCATCCCAGATGATCTTGGCGGCCTGGGCGTACAGGGTCTTGCGCTCCTCCTGGTCGAGCGACTCGCGCGCCTTGCCGAGCACCTTGTCCAGGTCCTTGTTGCAGTAGCCCATGCGCTTGGCGTCGCAGTTGTAGAGGCGGTTGAGGGTGAAGTCGGCGTCGCCGGTGCCGGTGGTGTTGGTCTGCAGGTTCATGTCCCAGTTGAGGGAGTTGAGATCCTTCAGCCAGGTCGCCCGCTCCTTCTCCTGCGGCTGCACCTTGATGCCGACCTTCTCCCAGGCCGAGATGAACGCCTGCGCCATGGGCCTGATGTTCGGCCCGCCCTCCAGCGGCCACTGGATGGTGGTGGTGATGCCCTGCGGGTAGCCGGCCTCGGCGAGCAGCTTCTTCGCCAGCTCAGGGTCGTACGAGTACGGCTCCAGCTGCGTCGCCCCGAAGACCGCCTGCGTGATCGGCGCCTGGCCGACCGCGCCGAGGTCGCCGAACAGGTCGCCGACGACGCTCTTCACGTCCACCGCGTGCAGCATGGCCTGACGGACCTTGACGTTGTCGAACGGCTTGTTGTTCTGGTTGAACCACAGGAAGTAGTAGTTGTAGCTGGGGCCGTTGCCGTACGCGATGCCGGGCACGTCCTGCACCTCGGGCACCTGGTCCGGCGGGATCGCGGCCAGCACGTCCACCTCGTCGTTGTTCAGCGCGGTGATCCTGGCCGAGACCTCCGGCATGTTGAGGATCTCCAGCCGGTCCACCTTGGCCTTGGCGCCCCAGTACTTGTCGTTGCGGGTGAGCACGACCTTGTCGTCGGGGCTGAAGGAGTCGAACACGAACGGCCCGGTGCCGATGGGCTTCTGCCAGTACGCGTCGCTGGTGACCTTGTCGCCCTGGCCGATGAAGACCAGGGACAGCGTGCTGGGCAGGGTGCCGAGCGGCGCCGAGGTCTTGAACGTCACCGTGTGGTCGTCGGTGGCCTCGATCTCCTCGATGCCGGTGAGCAGCGGGGTCAGCGAGCCCTTGAGGTCGATCAGCCGCTGGACCGAGCCCTTGACGTCCTTGGCGGTGAACGGGGTGCCGTCGGTGAAGGTCACCCCTTCGCGCAGGTGGAACACCCAGGTCTTGTCGTCGGGGCTCTCCCACGACGTGGCGAGCTTCGGCTCAGGCTTGCCGTCCTTCATGACGGTCAGCGTCTCGAGGCTCTGCTGGACCGTGGTCTGCACCGCCTCCTCCGCCGGGTACTGCTGGACGTCCAGCGAGACGGGGAACAGCTGCGGCGCGTAGCGCAGCACCTGCTCGCCGCCGGCGGAGTCACCGGTGCCGCCGGAGCCGCCGCAGGCCGCGAGGCCGAGCGCCAGGGCGGCTGCGACGAGACAGCCCATGGCCCGGGATCGTGAGATCATTGCCTCTCCTTCATTTCGTTCTGGCAACAGCCGCGGCGGGCGACAGGGTGAAGGTCGCCGCGACGGGCTTGTGGTCCGACGGCGCGTTCCCGGCGGAGAAGAAGTCGACGACCTCGCTGGCCCTGGTGGCCACGGGGCCACGGGAGAAGATCCAGTCGATGGCCTTCGACGGTGACATCAGCGGTGAGAGCCGTGTCCCGCGCTCGGCGATCCACGGCATCGGCGAGACGGGGTGGGTGACCGGCGAGGTGCGGCCGAGCGAGGTGAACGAGTCGAGGAAACCGCCGTTGCCGAGCGCCCACAGCGGCGCCCCGATGTCGTTGATGTCCACCGTGAACAGGCAGGCCGCGGCTCCGGCGATCTCGTCGAGCGCCGCGACGACCCGCCCGGCCTGGCCGGCGCGCAGGTTGCGGCCGTCGGCCCGCTCCTGGGGGTGGCCTGGCCAGGTCAGGTGCGCGGTGGAGAACACCAGCGGCTCGGCGCCGCCGGTCCTCGGCCGCAGCCGCACCCAGAACAGCTCGGCGTGCTCGGCGAGGATGCCGACGTCGCGGGTGCCGTACTCGACGAGCTCGAACAGCTCCTCGCGCCACCACAGGTTGCTCTGCGTGCCCCAGCCGGGGAAGTCGTCGTGCACCCGCGCGTGACCCGGCAGCATCTCGTCCACCACCGCGCGCGAGCGGGGACGCAGCTCCTGGGTCGCGAGCAGGTCCGGCGGCCGGGTGGCGAACAGGTCGCGGATCGCCGGCTCTCGCTGCTCCAGGTGCGCGTCGCCCCACAGGTTGTAGGTCATCGCGACGAAGGTGAACGATCCGGTCAGCATGCTGGGAAGGTCCTTCCGATCAGTCGGTACGCGTGGCGTGCGCCGCCCACGCGGTCGGCGCGTTGTACTCGGCCACCGCGTTGCCCCGCTCGCCCGCGTAGCCGATGACCGTCAGCGAGGTGTTCACCGGCGGGGCGAAGCTGAGGTGGCCCGGCTCGGGCAGGCCCAGTGCGGCGGCCGCGGCGACCCTGATGGGCCCGCCGTGGCAGAACACGATGACGGTCGCGCCGGGCCCCGCCTTGGCGGCGGCGTCGACGAGCGCGGCCCACACCCGCCGGCGCAGGTCGGCGAAGGTCTCGCCGCCGCCCCTGCGCGGGTCGCCGCCGCGCGCGGCCTCGGCGAGGACATCCGGGTGTTCGGCGGCGATCTCGGTGAACGTGCGGCCGACCCAGGCGCCGATGTCGGCCTCGCGCAGCCGGGCGTCCTTCTCGGCCTCCATGTCGAGGTGGCGCAGGTACGCCTGCGCGGTGTCCCACGCCCTCGGCAGGTCGCTGGAGACGACCAGGTCGGGCTTCGGGAAGCGGGCGAGCAGCGCCGCGGCGGCCACCTCGGCCTGCTCCCTCCCGGTGCCGGTGAGCCCGGAGTCGGCCTGGCCCTGGTAGCGCTCCTCGACGTTCCAGTGCGACTCGCCGTGGCGGACCAGCACCAGGCGTACGGGGGCGGTCATCGGGCACCTGCCGAGGCCGCGGGCAGCTCGGGGAAGTGGCAGGCGGAGACGTGCGCGCTCAGCCGGTCGGTGAGCGCGGGCTCCTCCGTGGCGCACCGCTCCTGAGCCTTCCAGCACCGCGTACGGAACCGGCAGCCGGACGGCGGCGACACCGGTGACGGGATGTCGCCGGTGAGGATGATCTGCTCCCGAGGCGGCGCCGCCCACGGCCTGGTCACCGGCACGGCCGACAGCAACGCCTGCGTGTACGGATGCTCGGGGGCGGCGAAGATCTCCTCCGTCGTCCCCCGCTCGACCACCTTGCCGAGGTACATCACCGCCACCTCGTCACTGATGTGCCGCACCACCGACAGGTCGTGGGCGATGAACAGGTAGCTGAGCCCCATCTCCTGCTGCAGGTCGACGAGCAGGTTCAGCACCTGCGCCTGCACCGAGACGTCCAGCGCGGAGACCGCCTCGTCGCAGATCACCAGCCGGGGCCGCAGCGCGAGCGCCCGCGCGATGCCGACCCGCTGGCGCTGCCCGCCGGAGAACTGGTGGGGGTAGCGGTCGGCGTGGTCCGGGTTCAGCCCGACCCTGACCAGCAGCTCGCGCGCCTCGGACGCCCACTTGTCGCGGGGCAGCACGCCGGGGTTGACCAGCCAGGCCTCGCTGATGATCTGCTCGACCGTGAGGCGGGGGTTCAGCGACGCGTACGGATCCTGGAAGATCATCTGGATCTGCCTGCGCACCTGGCGCAGCTCGTCCCCCGAGAGGGTCAGCAGGTCCTGGCCGTCGAACAGCACCTGGCCCGACTCCGGCGGCGCGAGGCCGATGACCGTGCGCGCCAGCGTCGTCTTGCCCGAGCCTGACTCGCCGACCAGCCCGAGCGTACGGCCCTTGGGCAGGTCGAACGAGACGCCCGATACGGCGTGCACCGCGCCGATCTTGCGGCGCAGCAGGGAGGAGCGGACGGGGAAGCTGGTGTGCAGGTCCTTGACCGACAGCAGCGGCTCAGCCGGTGACGACATCGGTGACGACCTCCTTCGCGTGGTGACAGGCGGCGCGGTGCGCGGTGGGGCGGCCCGGCACCGGCGCCAGCTCGGGCCGCTCGGCGCCGCACAGATCGGTGGCGAAGCCGCACCGGGACTGGAACGCGCAGCCCGACGGCAGCCGGGTCAGGTCGGGCGGCGAGCCCTTGATGGGCGTCAGGCGCTCGCGCGGGCCGTCCAGCTCGGGGATCGAGGCCATCAGACCCCGCGTGTACGGGTGCCCGGTCGTCTCGTAGACCTCCCGCAGGTCGCCGGTCTCGACCACCCGGCCGGCGTACATGAGCTGCACCCGGTCCGCGACGCCGGCCACCACGCCGAGGTCGTGGCTGATGAGGATCATCGCCATGCGGTGCTCCGCCTTCAGCTCCGCGAGCAGCGCCATCACCTGGGCCTGGACCGTGACGTCGAGGGCGGTGGTGGGCTCGTCGGCGATGAGCACGCGCGGCTTCAGCGCGATCGCCATCGCGATCATCACCCGCTGCCGCATGCCGCCGGAGAACTGGTGCGGGAAGTCGTCCACGCGGCGGTCGGGCGCCGGGATGCCCACCCGGTCCATCAGCTCGATCGCCTTGCGCCGCGCCTCGGCCCTGGGCAGGCCCTGGCGGCGCCGGAACAGCTCGCCGATCTGCGCGCCGACCCGGAAGACCGGGTTGAGCGAGCTGAGCGGGTCCTGGAAGACCATGGCGAGGTCGGTGCCGTTGAGCTTGCGGGTCTCCGAGCGGGGCAGCGCCAGCAGGTCCCGGCCCGCGTAGACGATCCGGCCGCCGGCGACCTCGCCCGCGGGGCGCGGCACCAGCCCCATCAGGGCCTGGGCGGTGACGCTCTTGCCGCTGCCCGTCTCGCCCAGGATGGCCAGCGTCTCGCCCTCGGCGAGGTCGAAGCTCACCTTGTCGACGGCGGTGATCGTGCCCGCCCTGGTGCGGAAGCGTACGGTCAGGTCCTGCACCGACAGCAGGGGGTCGGCCATCACATGCTCCTCAGCCGCGGGTCGAACCGGTCGCGCAGGGCGTCGCCCAGCACGCCGAAGCTGATGACCAGCGCGGCCAGGGCGATGCCGGGGATCGTGGAGATCCACCACGCGTTGGACAGGTAGTCCCGGCCGTTGGCGATCGTCATGCCCCAGCTCGGCGTGCTGGCCGGGGTGCCGAGGCCGAGGAAGCTCAGCGACGCCTCGGCCAGGATCACGTGGCCGAGCTCGACGGTCGCGACCACCAGGATCGGCGCGATCATCGACGGCAGGATGCTGCGGGTCAGCAGGTGCCAGGTCCGCGCGCCGAGCGTGCGGGTGGCGTCCACGAAGTCCCTGTTCTTGAGCCCGAGCACCTGGCTGCGGGTCACCCGGGCGAACGTCACCCAGTTCGAGATGGACAGGACGATGACGACGTTCACCACGCTCGGCCCGAGGATCGCCGCGATGAGGATGGCGAGCAGGATCGACGGGAACGTGAGCTGCACGTCGGCGAGGCGCATGAGCACCATGTCGAGCCAGCCGCCGAAATAGCCCGCCGCGATGCCGGCGGCGACGCCGATGACGCCGGCCAGCACCAGCGTGGCCACGCCGACGGTGATCGACACCCGCGCGCCCTGCATCATCTGGGCGAGCACGTCCTGGCCGACCTGGTCGGTGCCGAAGAGGGCGATCTGCCCGTTCGGCAGCGTGGTGCCGGGCGGTTTCAGCCGGGCGCTCAGGTTCGTCGCGACCGAGTCGTACTTGAGCAGGATCGGGCCCACGACGGCGGCGAGCACGTAGAAGCCGATCACCGACAGCGAGACGATGATGCGCAGCCGTCCGAGCTTCACCCGGGTCTTGCCGGGGCGGGGCGCGGGCGCGTCCGCCGGCGCGATCGGGTCGTCGGCGAGCACCTGGTCCATTGGCCTGTCCATGGTCACCGTCCCAGCCGGATACGCGGGTCGAGGTAGCCGTACAGGACGTCCACGACCAGGTTGATCAGGACGAACCCGCCGGCGATCAGCAGGATCGAGGCCTGCACGACGTTGTAGTCGCGGGCCGAGATGGAGTCGATGAGCAGCCGCCCGACGCCGGGCCAGGAGAACACCGTCTCGACGATGACCGCGCCGCCGAGCAGCTTGCCGAACTCCAGGCCGGCCACCGTCACGATCGGGATGATCGCGTTGCGGATGGCGTGCAGGAAGATGACCACCCGCTCCGACAGGCCCTTGGCCCGCGCGGTCTGGATGTAGTTCTCGTGCACGACGTCGAGCAGGCCGCTGCGGGTCAGCCTGATCTGGATCGCGATCAGCGGCAGCGCCAGCGTGATGCCCGGCATGATCAGCTTGTCCAGCCCGCCGTGACCGCCGCTCGCGAAGATGTGCAGCTGCCGGGCGAAGACCAGGATGAACATGATGCCGATCCAGAACGACGGCATCGACTGGGCGAGCAGCGCGAACACCGACACGATGCGGTCGGCCAGCCGGTTCACCCGCAGCGCGCCGACGACGCCGAGCGCGATGCCCAGCACCATGCCGATCACCATCGCCACGACGGCCAGCTGCAGGGTGAGCGGGAACCTGTCCAGCACCAGCCCCATCGCGTCGGCGTGGTAGCGGTAGGAGTCGCCGAAGTCGAAGCGGGCCACGTCGGCCAGGTAGATCCCGTACTGCACGAGCATGGGCTGGTTGAGGCCCATCTGCTCGCGCAGCTCCGCGATCTCGACCGGTGTGGCGTCGGAGCCGAGGATGAGCAGGGCCGGGTCGCCGGGCACCAGGCGCAGTACCAGGAAGACGATGGTCACGGCGCCCCACAACACGAACACGGCGAAGAGCGTGCGCCGGATGAGGTACGCGGTCATGGCCGGCCCGATCGCTGTCGGTCGGCATCCCGTTTCAGCATCGACAGGCAACTCCTGATCGAGCCACGACGCCCGTGGGCGCATGGCGGGGGCTTTCGGGGGTTTTGTAGTAGGGGCGAGGCCGGCGGCGGGGCCGTCCGGTCGTGGGGGGGGAGCGGTGCGGAGGCGGCGGATCGTCGGTCACCGGTGTGGCGGCCGGGTTTCGCGCCGGGAACATTAACGTTAATGCGATTGATCGCCGATGCTAGGGTGACCGGCCCTGACCGTCAAGGGTCCCGCCGACATCTCCTGCCTCTCATGCGGCTCCACCGAACCTGGTTCTAGGGTTTTGACCTGCATGAACGTGGCATCGTAACGGTTCGTAACGACTGCCGCCAGGGGGTGGCGCACCCTCCGCACGGTAGGCGGCGGGGTTGACTGCCGTGAAACATTAACGTTAACGTCCGACTGCGACCGCATGACTCACTCCGGTCGATCGGTCAGGCGTAGGCATTCGCTACTTTCTTTTGCCAAGACCTTTTCAGGAGCATTCGGCAATGACCACGATGGAGCGGCCCGACCTGGCCGCAGAACTTCGCTCCGCCATTTTGTCGGCGGATCCGAGGCTGTCGAAGTTCAACCCGCTTCGGCGCATTCTCGCGCACGACGACTTCAATTCGGGCACCCACGGCTGGACGGAGCTGCTGGGCAACTACAACGGCAACGGCGACCTGTCCACGGTCGACGACCACATGCGGGACTTCCGGCCCCCGCAGCTGTCGAACTGCACGTTCTTCGACATCGGCAGCCACGGCGCGATGACCGGTTCGTACGCGCTCAAGCTCGCCACCCGGCCCTACCAGGGCCACACCGCCACCGCCATCCGCCGGCTCACCATGAGCGGGCGCGGCCTGCTGCAGCTCGAGGCGTACTTCACCTACAAGGCCGAGGCGACCATCGACGGCAGCGCGAGCGACGAGTTCGGCGACGTCACCTGGGACGGCAACCTGCACCCTTCCGAGGCGCAGTTCGGCTGCTTCACCGTCGCGACCGACCTGTGCGGCGACGGCGGCCTGCGCTATCACACGGTGGCCCGCTACCTGAACACGTCGCTGGACAACAAGCTCGCCCGGCAATGGGTCTATCCGAGCGTCCCCGAGCCGACGCCGCGCGAGCACCTCGAAGGCAAGATCAAGCTGAAGTACGGGGCCGACTTCACCGCGCCTAACCCCGATGACTGGCACCCGTTCGGCGAACCGCAGGAACTCTGCTACAACGAGGTGCCGACGAAGGTCAACTGGCATTACCTGCGCTGGGTCATCGACACCGAGGCGCGGCGTAACGTCGAGCTACAGATCAACGATCGGGTCATGGACATGTCGCACGTCCCGGTCCCGCCGTACAAGGAGCGGTACGACTCTCTGGAGAGCCTCCTGAATTTCTACTTCTCCGTACGGACCCACTCGAAGGTCCGCAACTTCCTCTTCCTTGACTCGGTCCTCATTTCCACGGATTGGTGACGTAATGCGGCAGGTGCAGACGGCGGTCCTCGAACGGGACACGACGTTCGTTTCCGACTTCGCGACGGAGCCCTACGAAGTGGCGTGGGCCGGCGAAGCGCGGTGGTTCGTCCACACCCTGGCGACGTCCGGCGACGACGCCGAGGTGCGGCTGGTCACCCAGATCTCGCCCGACGGCCTGACCTGGTGTGACCTGGACGGCGAAGAACATGTCATCACAGAACCCGGTTTGGTCACATGGCCGGTCGATCATTTCGGACAATGGCTACGGTTGCGCGGCACGGTGACGGGGGCCGACCCGTCCGCCAAACTGCGCATCTATCTCACGGTCAAGAGCTGAGAACGGCCGCGGGCTTCTAGGCGGAGTTCCAACGAGAGAGGGCATGCGAATGGCTGGGGCTCGGCGTCACACCCTGCGGGACATCGCCGCGACGTTGAACCTTTCCGTCAACACCGTCTCGCGTGCCCTCTCCGGCAAGGACGGCATAGGGGAGGAGACCAGGGCCCGCGTACGCGCCGAGGCCGAACGGGTCGGCTACGTCCCCAACTCCATGGCGAGGTCGCTCGTCCTGGGCTCCGCGATGACGTTCGGCCTGGTCATCACCAACCCGTCCAACCCCTTCTACGCGCAGCTCATCTCCACCATCGAGCTGCGCGCCCGCGCCCAGGGCTACTCGCTGCTGCTGACGGTGACCGAGGAGTCGGAGGAGCACGAGATGCGCGCCGCCGAGTCGCTGCTGCGCTCCTCGGTCAGCGGGTCGATCGTGGTGCCCGTCCAGGCGGGGGCCGACGCGTGGCGGCGGCTCGGCTCGGTCGGCGTCCCGACCGTGCTGATCAACCGTGATCTGCCCGACCTGGGCTACCGCTTCGTCGGCACCGACAACGAGCTGGGCGGCTACCGCGCCGCCGCGCACGCCATCGCCCGTGGCGCCCGCTCGATCGTGGTGCTCGAAGAAGACCTGCCCATCACCACCATCGACCACCGCATCGCCGGCTTCCGCCGCGCCATGGCGGAGGCGGGGCTGCCGGTGCCGCGCGGCAGCATCATGCGGGTCCCCACCCGCCGGCACGAGCACGTGGCGCTGCCGTGGCAGCCGCAGCAGGCGTACCAGGTGGCCCGCCGCATGCTGCGCCGCTCCCGGCTGCCCGACGCGGTCGTGGTCGGCAACGACTACTTCGCGCTCGGTCTCTACCGCGCGCTGGAGGAGCACGGGCTCAAGGTGCCCGACGACATGATGGTGATCGGCTTCGGCGACCACCCCTTCTCCGCCTTCCTCTCCCCGCCGCTGACCACCGTGCGCCTGCCCGCCGACGAGATCGGCACCATAGCGGTGGACCTGCTCCTGGAGGAGATCGCGGGCGGCCGCAACGCCCGTCCGTTGAAGCAGCTCATCGCCCCCACCCTGGTCGAACGCGGCTCCACGCTGCGCCCCTAGCTCGCTCAGGCGCCGCTTCCGACCACGGCGGTGGCGCGGATCTCGACGCGCATCTTCGGGGCGCCGAGTGCGGCGACGCCGATCTCCGTCCAGATGGGGGCGCGGTCGCCCATGCGCTTGCGGAACTGCTCCACCATCACCCGGTTGTGCACCTCGCCGATGAAGTCCGGCGAGTCGGGAATGTGGTACGAGTCCACCGCCACGACGTCACGCCAGGTGGCGCCGGCCGTGGCGAGGGTCCGCTCCACGTTGTCGAAGGCCCGTACGATCTCGTCCTCCAGGGACTCGGGGAAGCGGAAGTCGTCGTCCCACCCGCCCTGCCCCGAGATCTCCACCCGGTCGCCGATGCGCACCGCCTGGCTGTAATGCATGGTGGTCAGCTGCCGATCGCCGTACCCGGGGGTGGCGAAGAACTCCGGCTCACTCATCACGAATCCTCACTGGTTGACTTCACGCTTGAAGTGAAAGCTACCACCTATTCACTTCAAGCGTGAAGTGACGGGCCCCCGATAGGCTGAACCTCATGGCCAGCACCCCTGACGAGCCGCCGTGGCTGACCCCGGACGAGAAAGAGGCGTGGACCGGGCTCGTCTCCCTCGTCCTCCTGCTGCCGGGCAGGCTGGAGGCGCCCCTGCAGCACGAGTCCGGCCTGAGCCTGTTCGAATACCTGGCGCTCAGCCACATCTCCGAGGCCCCCGGCCGCCGCCTGCGCATGAGTGAGCTGGCCTACCTGGCCAACGGCTCGCTCTCGCGGCTGTCCAATGTGGTCAAGCGCTTCGAGCAGCGCGGCTGGGTGGAGCGCTCGCCCGATCCGGAGGACGGCCGCTACACGATCGCCGCGCTCACCGACGCCGGTTATGAGGTGGTGGTCGCCGCCGCGCCCACCCACGTACGCTCGGTGCGGCGCTTCGTGCTCGACCCGCTCACCGCCGCCGACCAGAAGGCGCTGGCCCGCATCGCCGCCAAGCTGCGCATCCGTCCGGTCGACCTGGCCTAGGCTGCGACGTCCTGGCCTAGGCTGCGACGTCCTGGCCTAGGCTGCGACGTCCTGGCCTAGGCTCCGAGGACCTGGCCTAGGCTCCGAGGACCTGGCCTAGGCTCCGACGTCCTGGCTGCCGAGGACGTCGAGCAGGGCGAGCTTCTCGGCCGCGTCGCCCCCGGCCGGCGCGGTGAACCACAGCAGGCGCTGCGAGCCGTCCTCGCTCAGCAGGCTGAGGCAGTCGAGCTCGATGACGCCCAGCTCGGGGTGGACGAGCCGCTTGCGGTCGGCGCGGCGTACCGCCACCTCCTGCCGGGCCCAGAGCCCGGCGAACTCGGCGCTCGTCGCGAGCAGCTCGTCGATGAGCCCGCTCACCTGCTCGTCACCGCCGCGCCGCGCCGCCACGGCCCGCAGGTCGGCGACGAACACGCGCGACTGATGATCGTGCTCGTCCGGGTGGTAGCGGGAGCGGGCGTCAGGGTCGGTGAACCACCGGTGGACGAAGCTGGCCGCGCGGCCCTGAACGGGCGGGATCGGGCCGAGGAGCGCGGTGGCCAGGCGGTTCTGGACGAGGACGGCGTGCAGGTCGGTGATCACCGCGGCGGGCGTCGCGGGCAGGCGTTCGAGGAGGTCCAACATGCCGGGGTGCACGTGGGCGGAGAGGCTGTGCCGCGGCGGCATCGGGCGTCCAGCCAGGAAGTAGAGGTGGGAGCGCTCGTCGGCGGTGAGCCGGAGCGCGCGGGCCAGCGCCGCCACCATCTGCTCGGACGGCTGCGCGCCGCGCCCCTGCTCCAGCTGGTTGTAGTAGTCGGTGGACGCCCCCGCCAGCACCGCCACCTCGTCCCTGCGCAGCCCGGGGACCCGGCGCCGGGTCCCCGCCGGCAGCCCCACCTCGCCCGGCTTGATGCGGTCGCGCCGCGACCTCAGGAACGCCCCGAACTCCTGCAGATCCATGCCTTTCATTGTGGTCCCGCGGCCGGGGTGGAGGCAGGCGCCGTCATCACCAGTGTGAGCTCCGCCTTCCCGTACGGACCCGGGCCAGGCGAGCGTGGGTCGCATGAAGGCACTGCAGTACACCGCGTACGGCGTCCGTCCGGTCGTCACCGAGATCCCCCGGCCGGAGCCCGGCCCGGGCGAGGTCCTGGTCGCGATCGCCGGGGCGGCGCTCAACCCGCTGGACGTCAAGATCGGCCACGGCCGCGTCAAGGACTTCTTCCCGGTCACCTTCCCCTCGGTGGCGGGCACCGACCTCGCCGGCACCGTCGTCCGGCTCGGTCCGGGCGTCGCCGGCCGGCGCGTCGGCGACGCGGTGCTCGCGCGTACGGACCCGACGGAGGGCGGGGCCGTCGCCGAGTACGCCGCCGTCCCCGTCACCCATCTCACCGCCGCGCCGCCGGCGGTGCCGCTCGGCCTCGCCGCAGGGCTCGCGACCGCCGCCGCGACGGCCTGGCAGGCGGTGTACGAGGTGGCCGGGCTCCGGAGCGGCCAGAGGGTGCTGATCCACGGCGGCGCCGGGGGAGTGGGGGGCTTCGCCCTGCAACTGGCCAGGAAGGCGGGCGCCCACGTCCTCACCACCACCTCGCCGGCGGGCGCCTCGCTCGCCGTGAAGCTGGGCGCCCACGAAGTGATCGACTACACCGCGACCGACTTCCGCGAGCGCGCCTCGGGGGTGGACGTGGTCATCGACCCGATCGGCGGCGACGTGGAGACCGCCTCTCTCGACGTCCTCGTCCCCGGCGGCCTGCTGCTCGCCCTGAACGTCCCCCCGGACGCGGACCGCGCCGCCGCCCGCGGCCTGCGTGCCGCGTTCGTGCACCACGAGACGGACGCCGCCCGCCTCGCGAAGGTGGCCGCGGCGGGCCTGGAGATCGTCGTCGACCGCGTCGTCCCGCTGGCGGACGCCACCGCCGCGTACGAGCACGTCGCCGCGGGCCATGCCAAGGGCAAGGTCGTCGTCCAGCCGCTCAAGGCATAGAGACGACCCACTTGCCGCGCGTGTGCGGGGCGGCGGCGAGAGCGGGAAAGGTGCCGGCACGCGGGCTCGGGTCTTGAGACGGGTCAGCTCAGAGCGCCACCTGCCCGATCGCGAAGGAGCCCACCCGCGGGTCCTCGACGATCTCCTTCGCATCCGCGGGCCACGCGGTGGTGATCATCCCGGACCAGAGACCCTGTTCCGCCCTCGTCCGGACGTCGTCCAGGTCGACGCTGAACGCGGCCAGCGCCTCTCTGTCGGACTCCCGCAGCAGGCTCGTCCACAGCCGGAACGACGAGGTGAGGGAGGAACGGACATCGGGATCGCAGTCGTCGAAGCCGCGGGCGTGGCAATAGCCGGAGTAATCCCATGACGTCGGCAGGCCGTCAGGCTCGGGCGGTGAGAACAACGCCACGTCGGGGACCTTCTCCCACAACCGACGTACGTCGTTCTCCTGCATCGGCTTCCTGAAGCCGACGACCACCGTCACCTTCATGTCCTCCACCTCGGCGAGCGCATCGAGGCGCTTCATGACGAGGTGACGGTCGTCGCCCGCACCGGAGAGCGCACGGATGGCGCCGGTCAGCTTCCAGCCGGGCAACTCGGCGCCGCTGAGGTGACCGTCCCGCAGTTTCAGGGTTCGCCGGCCGAAGACCTCGGTATGCGACCAGTTGGCCCACCGCGGTTCGACTACGACGCGGATCGCCTCGTCGTCTTCGAGCTGATGACGTTTGAGCAGTTGTTCTTCGTGCACGACGTGATAGTCCGGCCGGGCGACGGCCAAGGCGTTCACCCACACCAGAGCCCGTCGATCGGCGGCCGTGGTGCAGCTCGTGGCGAGCACCAGTAAGAAGGCCGCCACAACCGGGAAGCGCACCATCCGGCCATGCTGCAAAAGCGCCTTGACCCGCATGCTGGATGCGGCGATCAGCGCGGGACCCGCAGGTCCCCGCTCGTCACCGGGTCCGGCGATCCGCGAAAGATCGCCTGGCCCGGTGGCGGGGAAATCAGGCCGCGGCCCAGAAATACCAGCCGATGTCATAGAAGCAAGGACGGGTCTGCGTCCCGCCCGCCTGCACGCCGTTTCTCCAGTATTCGCAGATGCCCTGCGTGGAGTAGGGCCCGTACCAGTGGCCCGCCGCCTCCTTGGCCTGCGCGGGGCTGACGGAGACCACGAGGGCCGCGAGTCCGCCGACCGCGGCGACGGCGATTCTTCCGGCGATTTTCCGCTTCATTTCGCACATCCTCTCGTCGTTGTTCTGAAGACGCTAATGGTCGCCGCGAAATAATGTCAGGTAATAAGCAGGGCATTCACCGGACATTTCCCGCGCGCGGAAGAGGCCCCTTCCTCGGTCCGGCCGGGGCGGTTATCGTGGACGGTGGTGCGAAGCCAGGTGCGGCGGTGACAGCCCGCCGGTTCCTCCCCGCGGAGGAACGATCCGGTGCGATTCCGGAGCCATGCGGTGATACCCCGCCCCTTCTCGGACTCCGATGAGCGGGTCCCTGACGCCATCAGTCACTTGTGCGAAGGGGAAGGGCATGTTCACCGGCAGAATCCACGAGATCGGCCTGATCGAGTCCGTCGGCGCGAACACCATCGAGATCCGGGCGGCCAAGAGCGCGGACCGGCTGGCGACGGGCGGTTCGCTGAACGTCGCGGGCGTCCAGCTGACCGCCGAGCACGTCGAGGGCGACCTGATCAGGGTGTCGGTCAGCACCGAGACCCGGCGCCGCACCACGTTCGACGAGATGCGGGAGCCGGGACGGCGGGTGAACCTGGAGACGCCGCTCGCCGTCGGCGACCCGCTCGACGGGCACCTGGTCCAGGGGTACGTCGACGGGGTCGGCAAGGTCGTGCGCGTCGACGACGACCCCGGGCTGGGGCGGCGGCTGTGGATCAGGCCGCCTGACCGGTTCATCGGCAAGGTCATGGCCAAGGGCTCCATCGCGGTCGACGGCGTGAGCCTGACCGTGGCCGAGGTGGTCAAGGACCGCTTCTCGGTGGCGCTGATCCCGTCCACGCTCGCCGGGACGACCCTGGCCGCGCTGTCCGTGGGCGACCGCGTCAACCTGGAGTCCGACATGGTGAGCCGGCTGGCGGCGGGCGGCCCCGCCTCCGCGAGCGCGCACGTCGCCAAGGCGGTCGCCGCGCTGGGCTGGGCCGGGCATCTGTCGGGCCGGGTCGGCGTGGAGAAGGTGGTACGCCAGCTCGCCGCCGGCGGCGGTGTCATGGTGTGGGACCCGGCGCGCGAGGCCGAGGGTGACGTCATCTTCGCCGGGGCGGACCTGCGTCCCGCCGCGTTCACGTTCCTGTTGACCGAGGTGTACGGCTACCCGTGCGTCCCGTGCGCGCCCGAGGTCCTCGACCGGCTGGAGATCCCGGCACTGGAGGGCGCGGGAGACCGCCACGGCACGGCCTTCCACACGCCCGTCGACCTGGCCGCCGCCACCGGCACCGGGGTCAGCGCCGCGGAACGCGCCGCCACCGTACGCCACCTCGCCCGCCCCGACTCGACCCCCGCCGACTTCACCGCACCCGGCCACGTCATCCCGATCGCCTCCCGCCCCGGTCTGCTGCGGGAGCGCGCCGGCCACACGGAGTCGACCGTCGCGCTGTGCGTGGCCGCGGGCCTGCCGCCGGTGGGCGTGTGCTGCGAGGTGATGCGCCGCGACGGCACGATGGCCGGCGCCGCCGATCTGGAGGCCTCCGCGCTCCGCTGGGGCCTGCCGCTGGTCGACATCGACGACCTGCGTACGTGGTTGTGAGCCGGCCTCGGCAAGCTGACGTTCAAATCCTGTTGGGGCTGAGCGGGGCTTGGAGGCGCGAGTGCCGCTGCCCGCCCGGGTGGAGCACCAAGAGCCGCTAAGTGCGGTCCGCACCTAGGGGAGTGGCTCACCTACTTGGCCTGGGACGGCGTGGCTATACCGAAAGGGTCACGTACGACCAGGGCAGCAAGGGGGCCACTCGCCGTGGACGCGAACGGCATCGATGCCGCGCCCGGTTTCCGCGCGGCGCTGGCGGTGGCTGACTCCGTCCTGTACGAGGGCTACCTGCTCTACCCCTACCGCCGATCTTCGCCGAAGAACCAGGTCAGATGGCAGTTCGGGGTGCTGCTGCCGGAGCGGTGGGCCCGGGCGCACGGGCTGGAGGGCGGCGGGGTCGCGGGCTCCGCCGAGTCGTGGTGGCAGCAGACCGAGTGCCTGCTCGTCGCGCCCGCCGACGCCGTCGTCAGCGGCCGGCTCCGGTTCCTGCAGCTGCGCCGTCGTACGCCCGAGGAGCGGCTGCCCGACGGCGGTCACCGCGCGGCGGATCGGGTCGGTGAGGCGCTGAGCTTCGACGAGGCGGTGCCGTGCGAGCTGGACGTCCAGGCGTCGGTGGCGGAGCTGCTGTCCGGTGAGAAGCGGCTCGACCTGCGGGTTCCCGGCTCCGACACGGTCACCCCGCTGCCCGGCCCGGCCGGGCGGACGCGCCGCCGCACGTGGCCGCTGACCGCCCGGGTGACGCTGTCGCTGACCCCGTGCGAGGGGGAGCCGCTGTTCAGGCTCCGCGTACGGACGGAGAACGCCGCGCGGGAGCCGTCACCGGACACGCCCAGGGATGAGGCGCTCCGGCACGCCCTGATCGCCTGCCACACCCTGCTGACCGTGCCGGGCGGCCGGTTCGTCTCGCTGCTCGACCCGCCTGACTGGGCGGAGAAGGCGGCGGCCGAGTGCGTGAACGCGCACACGTACCCGGTGCTGAGCGGCGACCGGGTGGTGCTGTCGTCGCCGATCCTGCTCTACGACAACCCGCGCGTCGCCCCGGAGAGCCACGGCGACCTGCACGACGCGGCGGAGATCGACGAGATCCTGTCGCTGCGCACGCTGACGCTCACCGACGCGGAGAAGCGCGAGGCACGCGCCACCGACCCGCGCGCCGCCGACATCATCGACCGGGTCGAGGCGATGACCCCTGAGGACCTCGCCCGCCTGCACGGCACCATCAGAGACCCGGAAACGGACCCGGAATCGGACGTCGTCGAGGTGGCGGGGACGCTGGTCGGCAAGGGCAGCAGGGTGCGGCTGCGGCCCCGGCTGCGCGGCACCGACCCGCAGGACATGTTCCTCGACGGCAGGACGGCCGTGGTGGAGGCGGTGCTGCTCGACGTGGACGGCGCCCGCCACCTCGCCGTGACCCTGGAGGACGACCCGGCGGCCGAGCTGAACCAGTGGTACGGCCGCTACCGCTACTTCGCCCCCGAGGAGACCGAGCCGCTGGAGGGTGAGCCCGCATGAACAGGGTGCTGGTGGCCGGGATCGGCAACGTGTTCCTCGGCGACGACGGGTTCGGCGTCGAGGTGGTCAGGCGGATGGACGCCGCCGCGCTGCCCGGCTCGGTGTCGGTGTCGGACTACGGGATCCGCGGCGTGCACCTGGCGTACGAGCTGCTCGGCGGCGCGTACGACACGCTGATCATGGTGGACGCGGTCGAGATCGACGGCCCGCCCGGCACCGTCGCGGTGCTGGAGATCGACGACGAGCCGGTGGGCGTGGCCCAGGTCGACGGGCACGGCATGCATCCCCAGGCCGTCCTCGACCTGCTCGCCAGGCTGGGCGGCCGGGTGCCCAGGGTGCTGCTGGTGGGCTGCAGGCCCCAGACCGTCGACGAGGTCATGGGCCTGTCGGAGCCGGTGGCCGCCGCCGTCGAAGGCGCGGTCGCGGCGGTGACGGCGCTGGCGCGTGACGAGGCGTACCGACGAACCGACAGGGAGCGCGCCGATGCATGAGACAGGGATGTGCGACGAGATCGTGGAGGCGGTCCTGCGCGAAGCGGAGGGACGGCAGGTGGCCGCGGTACGCGTCCGCGCCCCCTTCGCCGGGCACCGGCCCGATCCCGCCGTCGTCGAGCAGGGCTTCCGCGTGGCCGCGGCCGGCACCCCGGCCGAGGACGCGCGGGTCGAGCTGGTCGCCGAGCCGCCCGCCGTGAGCTGCGGCGGCTGCGGCGCGCGGACGCCCGCGACCGACGCGCTCGCGCTCGTCGCCTGCCCGCGCTGCGGCGGCGTGGACGTCGAGCTCGCGCCCGGCACCGGGGTCGTCGTCGAGTCGATCACCTACCAGCAGGACGAGGTGCGCGCATGACACAGACGGAGCAGAAGGGCGGTCAGGCCGCCGGCTACGACGAGATGCACATCCTGTGGATCTCCGAGGGCATGAGCTGCGACGGCGACACCGTCTCCATCACCGCGGCGACCCAGCCCGCGATCGAGGACGTCGTCGCCGGCACCATCCCCGGCCTGCCCAAGGTGCACCTGCACAACAAGGTGCTCTCGCCCAGCCTCGGCGGCGAGGACTACCTGGCGCCGTTCAGGGCCGCCGCGCGCGGGGAGCTGGAGCCGTTCATCCTCGTCATCGAGGGCTCGGTGCCCAACGAGAACATCAACGGCGACGGCTACTGGACGTCGTTCGGCAACGACCCGAGCACCGGGCAGCCGCTGACCCTGAACTCCTGGATCGACCGGCTCGCGCCGCGGGCGTGGGCGGTCGTCGCCATCGGCACGTGCGCCACGTACGGCGGCATCCACGCGATGGCCGGCAACCCGACCGGCTGCATGGGCCTGGCCGACTACCTCGGCTGGGACTTCCGCTCGACCGGCGGGCTGCCGATCGTGAACGTGCCGGGCTGCCCGGTCCAGCCGGACAACTTCATGGAGACCCTGACCTGGGTGCTCCACCACGCCGCGGGCAGCGCGCCGCCGCCTCCCCTGGACGAGCTGCTGCGTCCCCAGTGGCTGTTCGGCAAGACGGTCCACGAGGGGTGCGACCGGGGCGCGTACTACGAGCAGGGCGACTTCGCGCACGACTACAACTCGCCGAAGTGCCAGGTGAAGGTGGGCTGCTGGGGCCCGGTGGTGAACTGCAACGTGCCCAAGCGCGGGTGGATGCGCGGCATCGGCGGCTGCCCGAACGTGGGCGGCATCTGCATCGCCTGCACCATGCCGGGTTTCCCTGACAAGTTCATGCCGTTCATGGACATGCCGCCCGGTGGTGGCCTGTCCTCGATGCTCATCAAGCCGTACGGCGCCTTCATCCGCCGGATGCGCGGCATCACCAACCACACCGTCAACAGGGAACCCCGGTGGCGGCACAACCGTGAGGCGCTGACCAGCGGCTACGACCCGCGCTGGCGCCCGTAGAGCCGTCGGCTCCGACAAGAGAGGAAAGCACGGCCGATGGCCATCGAACAGCAGGAGAAAGCGGCGCCCACGAAGGGCCAGCTCGTCGACATGTCCTGGGACCCGATCACCAGGATCATCGGCAATCTCGGCATCTACACCAAGATCGACTTCGAGAACCAGCGCGTGGTGGAGTGCCACAGCACGTCCTCGCTGTTCCGCGGCTACTCGGTCTTCATGAAGGGCAAGGACCCGCGCGACGCCGGCTTCATCACCAGCCGCATCTGCGGCATCTGCGGTGACAACCACACGACGTGCTCGGTCTACGCGCAGAACATGGCGTACGGGATCAAGACCCCGAAGCTCGCCGAGTGGATCATCAACCTCGGCGAGGCCGCCGAGTACATGTTCGACCACACCCTCTTCCAGGACAACCTGGTGTTCGTCGACTTCTGCGAGGCGATGGTCAAGGGCACCAACCCGAGCGTGCTCAAGCGGGCCACCACCACCGAGGCGCCGAACGCCGCCATCCACGGCAAGCGCACGATCGCCGACATCATGCAGGCGTTCAACCCGTTCGAGGGGGACGCCTACAAGGAGGCGCTGACCGTCAGCCGGGTCACGCGGGAGATGTTCTGCCTGATGGAGGGCAGGCACGTGCACCCCTCGACGATCTATCCGGGAGGCGTCGGCACGATGCCGTCGCCGTCAGTCTTCACCGACTACCTGTCGCGGCTGATGAACATCATCGACTTCGTCAAGAAGGCCGTCGCGCTCAACGACGACGTCTTCGACTTCTTCTACCAGGCGCTGCCCGGCTACGAGGAGGTCGGCCGGCGCAGGGTGCTGCTCGGCTGCTGGGGCGCGTTCCAGGACCCCGAGGTGGTCGACTACCGCTACCAGACGATGAACGAGTGGGGCAGGGCTATGTACGTCACCCCCGGCATCGTCGTGGACGGCGAGCTCATCACGACGAACCTGGTGGACATCAACCTCGGCATCCGCATCCTGCTCGGCAGCTCCTACTACGAGGACTGGGTGAACGAGGAGCCGTTCGTCACCCACGACCCGCTCGGCAACCCGGTGGACATGCGCCACCCGTGGAACCAGACCACGCTGCCCGCCCCGCAGAAGCGCGACTTCGACGGCAACTACAGCTGGGTGATGAGCCCGCGCTGGCTCGACCCGCGCACCGGCGACCACCTGGCGCTGGACACCGGCGGCGGCCCGTTCGCGCGCCTCTACACCACCGCGCTGGCGGGGCTCGTGGACACGCCGTACGTGAAGTCCACCGGGTCGAGCGTGCAGATCAACCTGCCCAAGGGGCCCGAGCTGCCCGAGGTGACGCTGGAGTGGCGGATCCCGCAGTGGTCCAACGCCCTCGAGCGCAACCGGGCCCGCGTGTACTTCGTGGCCTACGCGGCCGCCATGGCGGTGTGGTTCGTCGAGCGGGCGCTGCAGCGGGTGCGCAGCGGGGACACCAAGGTGTTCCAGGACTTCGACGTGCCCGACCAGGCCATCGGGGTCGGGTTCCACGAGGCGGTGCGCGGCGTGCTGTCGCACCACCTGGTGATCGAGAAGGGGAAGATCGCCAACTATCACCCCTACCCGCCGACGCCGTGGAACGGCAGCCCGCGTGACCGCTACGGCACTCCTGGGCCGTACGAGGACGCCGTCCAGGACATGCCGATCTTCGAGGAGAACGGGCCGGAGAACTTCAAGGGCGTCGACATCATGCGCGCCGTGCGCAGCTTCGACCCCTGCCTGCCGTGTGGCGTCCACATGTACGTCGGCAAGGGGCGTACGGTGCGGAAGCTGCACTCGCCGATGTTCGGCGGCGGCCATGACTGACGGCCGGCCGAGGCTGGACGAGCGGGCCGTCGCCGGGCACCTGGAGCTGCTCGACGAGCTGCTGAGCGAGCTGGAGTCGGCCTCCGGGCCCACGGCCGACCTGGCACTCGACGCGCTCGCCACGCTCGCCGGGGTGTACGGGGAGGCGCTCGCCCGCATCGCCGAGCGGGTCGTCGCCGCCGCGCCCGAGGTGGGTGCGGCGCTGGCGGACGACGTCCTGCTGGCGCACCTGTTCGTGCTGCACGGGGTGTCCGTCGGCGCGGCCCAGGGGAGCGGCGCGGCCCAGGGGAGTGGCGGGGCTCAGAGGAGTGCGGCGGCTGCCGGCCGTGAGGCGTTCATCCCGCTCGACGCGCTCACCCGCCGCCCCGCCACCTCAAGGGCGGCCCCATGACCGGCCCCGGGGCGGGCGCTGCGACGGGCGCTGCGACGGGCGCTGTGACCGGCGCTGTGACCGGCTCTGTGACCGGCTCTGTGGTCGGGGCGGGGGCGCTGGGGCGGGTGGTCGGGCGGCCGGTCGGTGGGCGGCGGGCCGCGGAGCCGTGCGAGCTGTGCGGGGAGCCGCTGCGTGACACGCACGCCCACCTGCTGGAGGAGCGCAAGGACCTGGTGCTGTGCGCCTGCCGCGCCTGCGCGCTGCTGTTCGAGCACGGGACGAACGGTCCCGGCAGGTTCCTGCTGGTGCCCGACCGGCGGCTGCGCCTCACCGGGCCGCCGTCCGAGCTGGGCGTGCCCGTGGGCCTGGCGTTCTTCGTCCGCCGCTCCGACGGCACGGTGGTGGCGCACTACCCGAGCCCGGTGGGCGCCACCCGCTGGGACGTGGACGCCGGCGCGTGGGACCGGCTCGCCGGCCATTACGCGGAGCTGGCGTCGATGCGGCCGGCGGTGGAGGCGTTCCTGGTCGCCGTCGTACGCGGCCTGGACGAGCGCTGGCTGGTCCCGATCGACGACTGTCACCGGCTCGTCGCCGTGGTCCGCCAGGAATGGACGGGCATGTCCGGCGGCCCTCGGCTCTGGGACCGGATCGCGGCCTTCTTCGCCGAACTCGACCGATGAGGAGGACGACATGGCACGGATTCGCGTAGGCGTACCCGACGTGGCGCCCGACACGCCCTCGCACGTCAAGGGCGTGCCCCAGGGCAACGCGAAGGGCTCCTACCGCCGTCAGCGGGGCCACCACAAGGACGGCACCGCCGACGCGCGGCGCTCGACCGGCGTACGTCCCCGCCACGGGAACCCGATCGCGCCGACCATGCCGAACCTGTCTCCCAGCTGAGACGCGAGAGGAGGTGGAAGCCGACATGCGCCAGCTAGGCAAGTTGCTGGCCCTGTTCACCGGGGCCGCGGTCATCGCGATGATCTGGCGGGAACTGCCCGCCCTCAAGCGCTACATCACCATGCGACGAATGTGAGAGGAGCGAGGCGGCCGATGTGCCTGGGCATTCCCGGCGAGATCGTCGAACTCATCCCCGGACAGCCCGAACTCGCCAAGGTCGAGGTGGCGGGCGTGCGGCGGGTCATCAACGTCGGGCTGGTCGACCAGGACGGCATCCGTCCGGGCGACTGGGTGCTCGTGCACGTCGGCTTCGCCATGTCCAAGATCGACGAGCGGGAGGCGGCGGCCACGCTCGCGCTCCTGCGCGGTCTCGGGCAGGCGTACACCGACGAGCTCGAAGCGCTCGCGGAATCCGACATCACCTGAGAGGCGGGACAGTGCGGTTCGTCGATGAGTACCGCGACGCGGGCGAGGCCAGGAGACTGGCGGCGCGGATCAGCGACCTGTGCGAGCCAGGGCGGCGCTACACGTTCATGGAGGTGTGCGGCGGCCACACGCACACCATCTACAAGCACGGCCTTGAGGACCATCTGCCCGAGGCGGTGTCGCTGGTGCACGGCCCCGGCTGCCCGGTCTGCGTCATCCCGATGGGACGGGTGGACGACGCCATCGCCATCGCCCGCGAACCCGGCGTGATCCTGACGTCGTTCGGCGACATGATGCGGGTCCCCGGAGGCCAGGGCTCGTTCTACGACGCCAAGGCCGCGGGCGCGGACATCCGCATGGTGTACTCGCCGCTGGACGCGCTCAAGATCGCCAGGCAGCACCCCGATCGCACGGTCGTCTTCATGGCCATCGGCTTCGAGACCACGGCCCCGTCCACGGCGATGACCGTGCTGCGGGCCGCCGCCGAGAACCTCCCGAACTTCGCGGTCTTCTGCAACCACGTGACGATCATCCCGGCGATCAAGGCCATCCTCGACTCGCCCGACCAGCGGATCGACGGGTTCATCGGGCCCGGCCACGTCTCCACCGTCATCGGCTGCACGCCCTACTCCTTCATCGCCCGCGACTACGGCAAGCCGCTGGTGTGCGCCGGGTTCGAGCCGCTGGACGTCCTGCAGTCCGTCTACATGCTGCTCCGCCAGCTCGCCGAGGGGCGGGCGGAGGTGGAGAACCAGTACACGCGGGTGGTGCCGTGGGAGGGGAACCCGCGGGCGCTGTCGGCGATCTCGCGGGTGATGGAGCTGCGGCCGCACTTCGAGTGGCGCGGGCTGGGGTTCATCGCGCACTCCGCGCTGCGGATGCGGGAGGCCTACGCGGCGTACGACGCCGAGGTGCGCTTCGACGTACCGGGGGTGCGGGTGGCCGATCCCAAGGCGTGCCAGTGCGGTGAGGTGCTGAAGGGTGTGCTGAAGCCGTGGGAGTGCAAGGTCTTCGGCACCGCCTGCACGCCCGAGACGCCCATCGGCACCTGCATGGTGTCGTCCGAGGGGGCCTGCGCCGCCTACTACAACTTCGGCCGCCTCGCCCGGCGGCGTGAGCCCGTACCGCTGACTTTGGGGAGCCGGCCGTGAACGACGAAGCCGCGGCCTCCCGTGAGGTGCAGGTGCTGGAGCGGATCGAACGGGCCCGCAGCCGCAGGCCCAAGCTCACCGAGGAGCGGGTCACGCTGGCGCACGGCGCGGGCGGCAAGGCGTCGCGGACGCTGATCGAGGCGGTCTTCGCCGACGCCTTCCGCAACCCGGCGCTCGACCCGCTCGACGACGGCGCCACGCTCGACCTCGGCACCGGCCGGCTGGTCCTCACCACCGACGCGTACGTCGTCTCGCCGCTGTTCTTCCCCGGCGGCGACATCGGCGACCTCGCCGTCAACGGGACCGTCAACGACCTCGCGGTGTGCGGGGCCAGGCCGATGTACCTGTCGGCGGCGTTCGTCCTGGAGGAGGGGTTCCCGATCGCCGACCTGCGCAGGATCGCCGCCTCCATGGCGGCCGCGGCCGAGCGGGCCGGCGTGCGGGTGGTGACCGGCGACACCAAGGTGGTGCAGCGCGGCAAGGCCGACGGCTGTTACGTCACCACGTCCGGCGTCGGGGCCCTCGAACGGCCGCTCACGCTGGGCGACGCGCAGGTCAGGCCGGGGGACGCGGTGATCGTGTCGGGGCCGATCGGTGAGCACGGCATCACCGTCATGATCGCCCGGGGCGACCTCGACATCGAGGCGGACCTGACCTCCGACACCGCGCCCCTGCACGACGCCGTCGCCGTCCTCCTCGACGCCGCCCCGGTCCGGATGATGCGCGACGCCACCAGGGGCGGGGTCGCGACCGTCCTGAACGAGGTGGCCCGCGGCGCCGGGGTGGCCGTACGCGTGGACGAACGCGCGGTCCCGGTCCGCCCCATCGTGAGCGGCGCCTGCGAACTGCTCGGCCTCGACCCGCTGTACGTGGCCTGCGAGGGCAGATTCGTCGCCGTCGTGGACGGCGAACACGCCGACGCTGCCGTCGCGGCGCTCCGGCGGCACCCGGTGAGCGAGGGCGCGGCGGTGGTGGGCACGATCGAGCCCGACCCCGCAGGAATGGTCCTTCTCAACACCGCGTTCGGCGGCACCAGAATCGTCGACCTCCTGGTCGGCGATCCCCTCCCACGCATCTGCTGACCGGCGGGCGGGGGGTGCCGTTCACCGGGGAGCCGCGCGCCGGCGGGTGGCGCGGTCAGCGGCGGTCGTGGGCGGCGGCGATGACGGCCTGGCCGAGGGCGAGACCGCCGTCGCCCGGCGGGACTCGCGAATGGGTCAGGACCTGCAAGTGCTCGCGTTCCAGGCCCGACACCACCGCCTCCAGCAGGACCGTGTTCTGGAAGACGCCGCCGGACAGCGCCACCGTCCGCAGGCCCGTCTCCTCGCCCAGGATCGTGACCGCACGGACCACCGCCGCGGCCAGCCCGTGGTGGAAGCGGGCGGCGATCCGTCCCGCGTCCACACCGGCCGCGACGTCCTCCGCCGCGGCTCCGACCAGGTCGCCCGCGGCGATGACCAGGGGCTCGCCCGCGATCACCCGCGCCGGGTACGCCCCCCGCTCCCCGGGATCCACCCGGGCCTCCAGCTCGGCGGCGGCCTGCCCCTCGTACCCGATGACATCGCGCACCCCCGCGATCGCCGCCACCGCGTCGAACAGCCGCCCCGCGCTGGACGTGAGCGGCGCGTTCAGCCCGGACCGCGCCATCCCGGCCACCACCGGCCACTGCTCCCGATGCCGCGCGGCCACCGCCAGATCGGGCAACCCGTCGCCGTGCAGCCGGTCCAGCCAGGCCGCCGCCATGCGCCACGGCTGGCGTACCGCCGCCGCGCCGCCCGGCATCGGCACCGACTCCAGATGCCCGGCCCGCCGGTAGGAGACCAGGTCGGCGACCAGCAGTTCCCCGCCCCACAGCGTGCCGTCGTCACCCAGGCCCAGCCCGTCGAACGCCACCCCGATGACGGGCCCGCCGTGCCCGTGCTCGGCCAGGCAGGAGGCGACGTGCGCGTGGTGGTGCTGCACCGCGACCAGGTCGACGCCGGTGCGGTCGCGCGCGTACGCGGTGGACAGGTACTCCGGGTGCAGGTCGTGGGCGACCACTTCAGGGCGGACGCCGAACAGCCGGCAGAAGCGCTCGACGGACTCGGTGAAGAGGCGCAGGGTCTCGTAACTCTCCAGGTCGCCGATGTGCTGCGACAGGAACGCCTGGTCGCCCCTGGCCACGCAGAAGGTGTTCTTGAGCTGGGCGCCGCAGGCGAGCACCGGCCGGGGGAAGCGCCACGGCACGGGGACGGGGGCGGGGGCGTAGCCGCGCGATCGGCGTACGACCAGCTCCCTGCCGCGGAAGACCCGCACCAGCGAGTCGTCGGCGGGCGCCTCGATCCGCCGGTCGTGCACGAGGAACCCGTCGGCGACGGCCGCCAGCCGCCGCAGCGCGTCCTCGTCGCGGTGGGCGATCGGCTCGTCGGTGAGGTTCCCGCTGGTCAGCACGTACGGCGCGGCCAGCCGGTCGGCGAGCAGGTGATGCAGCGGCGTGTACGGCAGCATCACCCCCAGGCCGCGGGCCCCGGGCGCCACGGCGTCGGCCACCGGGGCGTCGCGGCGGCGCGGGGCCAGCACGATCGGGCGGAGCGTGCCGGTGAGCAGCCGTTCGGCCGCCGGATGCAGGTGGACCAGCGTCCCGGCCGCCGCCACGTCCCGCGCCAGCACGGCGAACGGCCGGGACTCGCGGCGCTTGCGGCCCCGCAGCACGGCCACGGCGGTGTCGTCGGCGGCCAGGACGGCGAGGTGATAGCCGCCCAGCCCCTTGATCGCCACGACCCGCCCCTCCTCCAGCCACCCCGCCGCCACCTCGACCGGATCCCCTGGCACCGGCCGGCCGGCCGCGTCGAGGGCGCGCAGCTCGGGACCGCACGCGGGGCAGCACACCGGCTGGGCGTGGAAGCGGCGGTCGCCGGGGTCGCCGTACTCCCGTGCGCAGGCGGCGCACATCGCGAAGTCCGCCATCGTGGTGGCGCACCGGTCGTACGGGACGCCGGTGACGATCGTGAACCGCGGCCCGCAGTCGGTGCAGTTGGCGAACGCGTACCGGTGCCTTCGGTTCTGAGGGTCGCGGAGTTCGTGCAGGCAGGCGGCGCACGTACCGGCGTCCGGGGGTACCAGGGCGGGGTTCGGCCGCTCCCCGCGCCTGCTCGGCACGATGCGGAAACCCGGTTCGCCCACCGGCTCCGCCACCTCCACCGAGACCCGCTCGACCAGCGCGAGCGGCGGCGCCTGACCCGTCAGCCCGGCCGTGAACGCCTCCAGCCTCCCCGGCTCGCCCTCCGCCTCGATGAACACCCCGCCGGGGTCGTTGCCGACGAACCCCGACACCCCGTACGTCCCGGCCAGCCCGCACACGAACGGCCGGAACCCCACCCCCTGCACCAGCCCCTCGACCCGCACCCTGACCCGGCGCACCCCCGTACCGGCCATGCCCGTCACATCTCGCCGGCCAGCACCCGCTGGGTCAGCTCCCACAGCACGTGGCAGAGCGTGATCTGCGCCTCCTGGATGCGGTGCACGGACGCCGACGGCACCACGAACAGGTACGCCACCCGCCCCTCCTGCGCCATCGCCCCGCCGTCGTAACCCGCCATCCCCACGGTCACCATGCCCCGTCTGGACGCCTCCGCCATGGCATCGACCACGTTCCGAGACCCTCCACTGGTGGACAGTCCCACGGCCACGTCACCCCGCCGCCCGAGCGCCGCGAGCTGCCTGGCGAACACCAGCTCATACCCGACGTCATTCGACAAGGCCGTGACCAGCGCAACATCCTGCGCCAACGCCACCGCCGCCACCGCCCGCGCCGGTTGGGGTGGGGTGGCGGCCGTGCGGGCCGGTTGGGGTGGGGCGGCGGTCGTGTGGGCTGCCTCCGGTGGGGCGGCGAAGAGCTGGGCGACGGCCTGGGCGTCCGTGCTGCTGCCACCGTTGCCGAACGCGAACAGCCGGCCCCCTGCCTCGATCGCCGCCGCCATCGCCCGCGCGCACGCCACCAGCCGCTCGCCGTGCAGCGCGACCAGGGACCGGCGCAACGCGACGATCTCGCCGGCCTTCCTCCGCGTGGACGCGCACAGGTCGGCGACGACCGCCTCCCTGTCCGCCGGCGCCGGGGCGAGGAACGGGTACAGGGCCTCGATCCCGCCGGGCTCACCGACCGTACTCAAGGGTTCCTCCTCGCGATGGCCTCCTTGGCGTGCACCAGGACGACGTCACCGGGCCGCGCGTCCACCAGCGCCACGCTGACCTCCTCCTGCGTCCCCGGCTCCGTCTCCACCAGCGCCATGCCGTCCTCCAGCAGCCGCACCACGCGCACCGGCACCGCCACGTCCGAACACGTGACGCACACCCCGTCGTGACACGACTCCGTCATCGGACCGCCTCCAGCTCGTAGAAGACGTGCACCAGCTCCCACAGCACGTGATAGATCGTCATGTGCACCTCCTTGACGACCAGCGGATCGCCGGAGCGCACGACCACCACGTGATCCGCCTCGGGCGCCGCGCGCCCTCCGGCGAGCGCCACCGTCAGCAGACCCAGCTCGCGCGCCGCCGCCAGCCCATCGCGTACGGCAGGACAGCCGGGCCCGGCCGACAGACCAAGCGCGATGTCGTGCGGCGCGCCCAGCAGCCGCAACTGAGCGGCGAAGATCCCGTCCAGACCCTGGGTGCGAGCGATCCCCGTGGCCAGGGCCAGATCCGTGGCCAGCGAGAGAGCAGGGAGCGCCGGCTTGCCGACGACGACCGGATGCGCGAACTCGACAGCGACATGCTGGGCATCGGCCACCGACCCGCCGCTGCCGAACACCAGCAGCTTCCCGCCCGCGCGGAACCGTTCCGCCATCTCCTGGCAGGCGCGGACGATCAGCTCGGCGTCCCCACCCACGGCCGCCGCCGGTTGCGCCCGCCGCTCGAACGCGGCGGAAACGGCGGACACGGCGGACACGGCGCTCATCGCTGAGTGCTCGCCCACGACGCCTCCTCCCACCCCGACCCTTCACGCACGCCCGAGCCCCGCCCACCCGGCCCGCCTGAGACGCCTCGCCCGTCCTCACCCGCCACAGCCGAGATGCTCCGGGTGCCCTCACCGGGGACGCCGTGGGTATCGGCTTCCGAACTGATCCGCGTCCATCTGTCCAGGCAGGTCTCCAGCAACCCGCGCACTTCGGTCAACCGCCGCATCCACGCCCGCAGCTCAGCCATCCCGCCGGTGGTCAGCTCATAGCGCCGGCGGGCAGGCCCCGCCTCGGAGGCGACCCAGTCGGAGGCCAGGTGGCCGGCGCGTTCGAGCGAACGCAGAGCCCGATAGACCTGCCCCGGCTCCGCGTCGGACGCCCCCAGCCGCGCCAGCCGCTCGATCAGGTCGTACCCGTGACCGGGCCGCTCGCAGATGAGCAGCAACAGGAAGGGAGAGAGCAGCCCACGAACGTCACTGCCCGACATGAATCCCCTCCTCCGCTGCGGGAACGGCCGGTCGGTAAGGACAGTAGGCCGCCGCGTGCCACAGGCCAGGGCGGCACGTCCGGCATTTGCCCGACTCATCGCCGTGGGCAGGCCGAGGATTTCCGAACGCCCGCGCAGCCGGCCAGGCAGCCGGCCGGCCGGCGGGCCCTCCTCGACCGGGGCCCGGCGGAGCGTGGTCATATCCTGGTCCGATCCGGTGCCCCGGCCACAGCGCCAGAGCTAGGGGCGTCGCACTGCGTATGCCGGGAGGGCGCGTCATGACGTGGTGGTCGGTGGTGCGGTTCCTGCACGTGCTCGGGGCCGCGCTCTGGGTGGGCGGGCAGCTCACGGTGTCGCTGGTGGTGCTGCCGCCGGCCCGCCGCCTGCTGGACGACGAGCGGCGCGGTCAGGTGCTGAACGCGGTCGGCCGGCGCTTCGGCCTGCTCACCGTCGCCGCGTTCCTGCCCGTGCAGGTGGCCACCGGCGTGGCCATCGCCTGGCACAAGGGTGTCACCTGGGCCTCGCTCGCCGAGCCCGGTTATGGCCGGATCCTGGCCGCCAAGCTCCTGGTGTTCTGCGCGGTCATGGCCGCGGCCGGCGTGCACGGCTGGGCGAGCGGCGGGGGCCGTCCCCTGCTGGCCCGGGTCATGGCGGTGGGCTCGCTGGCGGGGTCGCTCGGCGTCGTCCTGCTGGCCGCCGCACTGCCCGTCACCTGATCGCGGCGGTCCGATCAGGGACTTTCGGCCCTGCGAATACGGACGTTCGCCCTGATGAAGGCACCTGCCCTGGTTCGTAGGTTGGATCCCGGCCCGCACGCTTGCGCGGGCCGTGTCCATCTGCTCTCTGGGGGTCCCATGTTGTCCGCGGATTCGGCGGCGATCGTCCGTACCACGCTGCCCGTCGTCGGCGCCTCGCTCGACGCCATCACCGCGCGTTTCTACGACACGATGTTCGCCGATCGGCCGGAGCTGCTCGACGGCCTGTTCAACCGGGGCAACCAGGCCAACGGCGAGCAGCGCAGGGCGCTGGCCGGATCCATCGCCGCGTTCGCCACGCGGCTGCTGGAGCACCCGGACGAGCGTCCCGACGCGCTGCTCACCCGCATCGCGCACAAGCACGCCGCCGTGGGCGTCACCGACGACCAGTACGTGATCGTGCACAAGTACCTCTTCGCCGCGATCGCTTACGTGCTGGGGGACGCCGTCACCCCGGAGGTCGCGGCGGCCTGGGACGAGGTGTACTGGCTGATGGCCGGTGCGCTGATCGCCCAGGAGGCCAGGCTCTACGCCGCGGCCCACGCGCGTAACGGCGACACGTGGCGGCGATGGCGGGTGGTGGCCCGCCGGGAGGAGACACCCGACGTGGTCTCCCTCCTGCTGCGCCCGCTCGACGGCGGCCCCGTTCCGCCCGCGCGTCCCGGCCAGTACGTCAGCGTCCGCGTCCGCATGCCCGACGGCGTGCACCAGCTACGCCAGTACACCCTGTCCGACGCGGGCGACCTGCGCAGGATCACGGTCAAGCGCGTGACGGGCGTCCCGGACGGGGAAGTGTCGACGCTGCTGCACGACACCGTTCGCGCGGGCGACGAGCTGACCTTGTCCGCGCCGTTCGGCGACGTCACGCTGGACGACGGCGGCGCGCCGCTCGTGCTGGCCTCGGCGGGCATCGGCGGCACCCCGATCGTGGCGATGCTCCAGCACCTGGCCGCCGCCGGCTCGGACCGCCGCGTCCTGATGTTGCACGCCGACCGCTCACCCGCCGACCACGCGCTGCGCGAGGACATGGCGAACCTCGCCGACGAGCGCATCTTCTGGTACGAACAGGGCGCCGCCACCCCCGACCGCGACGGCCTGATGAACCTCGCGGACGTCGAGATCCCCGCCGGCGCGGTCGCCTACCTGTGCGGCCCCCTGCCGTTCATGCGCGACGTACGCGCCCAGCTGCTGAAGGCAGGGGTGGCCGCCCGCGACATCAACTACGAGGTCTTCGGCCCCGACCTCTGGCTGGCCGGCTGAGCCGCTTTCGGCAGCACCATCCGGGATGCGTCCACCAGCAGGAGACCGGCGATCCCGATGATCGGGAGCAGGGTGAGCTGCCAGAGACCCGCGCCGTCCCAGCCGAGCGCCCCCACCAGGCGGGCGAACAGCAGCCCCGAGAAGGCGGCGGCGACGTAGTAGGTGAGGATGAACAGCCCGGCGCCACGGCCCACGTGATGCGGGCGGACGGCCCGCTGCATGGCCGTGCTGCAGTTGGTGAACAGGAAACCGCTGGCGAACGTGCCCATCAGGAACGACAGCAGGTATTGGGCGGGCGCCGAGGTGGCGATCTGGTACATGAGGTACGCGGTGACGCCCGTGGCGACCATCGCGAACATCAGCAGGCGCGCCTGGTTGTACCGGTCGCCCAGCCAGCCCGCGGGCAGGGCCATCATGGCGCCGAGCCCGCCCATCGACACGGCGAACGCGGCCTGGTCGGGCGTGAAGGCGAGCGCCTCGCGCAGGAACGTCGGGTAGAGGCCGAGGTAGCCGTAGAAGACCAGGCCGGAGACGGCGCAGGCGATGCCGATGCCGAGCGTGTTGCGGTTGTACGGCGAGGCCGGCACGTGGTCGTACGTCGCCCCCGCCGTCTCCGTGGCGGCGCCGGTGACCGCCTCGGTCATCCTGCGCGACACCGTCGCCGCGATGAGCAGGCTCATGAGCAGACCGGCGGCGGCGAACAGGAAGAACGGCGCCCGCCAGGTGCCCCAGCCCGCGGCGAGCCCGTTGCCGAGGAGCGGTCCGAGGAAGACGCCCAGGCCGAAGGCGACGCCGACGACGCCGGCGGCCAGCGCGCGGCGGTGGAAGAAGAACGCGCCGATCACCGCGTACAGGGCGGTGGCCTGCACGCCCTCGCCGACGCCGGAGACCAGCCGGTAGATGCTCATGTCGACGAAGCCCACGGCCAGCGGGATGGCGAGGGTGCCGAGCGAGTAGACGAGCACGCTGACGACGACGATGGCCTTGCGGGAGAGCCGATCGGCCAGGTATCCGGCAGGCGGCCCCGCGAGCGCGAGACCGAGGGTGAAGCCGGTGGCGAGGAGCCCGCCCTGTTCGAGGGAGAAGCCGAGCTCGTTCCTGATCTCGGGCAGGAGGGGGTAGAAGATCTGCCGGTCCATCGCGTTGAGCATGTACGAGGCGCACAGGACCGCGAAGCCGATCGCGATGGAGGTCTTCGTCAAGTGGTCGGAGCTCGTAGGGGCACTTCCGCCCTCGGTGGCGCTGCTCATCAAGTGGCTCCTCAGCGGTGCAGGGGGTGAACCCGTGCCTGCTATCGGACACTCGTCCGTACAGCGGTCGGCACAGGTTGGCCTCAGAATGATGCGTGGTGCGACACCTGTCAAGGGGGTGGTGGGGCTGGTGAGGAGGGCACGGGGTAGTCAATCGGACGCATGTCCGCCCAGCGGCAACCACTCGGCCGGCCGGTGGCGCGGGCCTATGTGGCCGTCGCAGTGTTGCGTACACTTCGTTCAACGAAATAATGTCGCCCCATGCCGAGGGGAACATCTGAAGTCAGTGAGCCGATGTACTTCGTGCTCACCGCCCTGCGTGCGGGCCCGCTGCACGGACACGCGATCAGCAAGTCGATCAAGGAGCTGTCCGCGGGCAGGGTGCAGCCGTCGGTCGGCACCCTCTACGGCATCCTGGAGCGGCTCAACGAGCGCGGCGTGATCACTGTCGACCGCGAGGAGACGGTCAACGGCCGCAACCGCCGCTACTTCCGGATCACCGACGAGGGCCAGGCGCTCGTGGAGGCGGAGGCGAGGCGGATGCACGAGGCCGCCGCCCTCGTGCTGCGGCCCTCCAGCACATGACGGTCGTCCCGCAGCCTTCACAGACGCCGCAGAGTCCGCGAAGCCCGCAGAGCCCGCAGAGCCCGCAAGGCCCCCAGAGTCCCCAAGGCCCGCAGAGCCCGCAGGGCGGCGCGCTGGAGCGCCGCTACCGCGTGCTGCTGCGGGCCTATCCGCGCGCCTACCGCACGGCGCACGGTGACGAGCTGCTCGACGTCCTGCTGGAGTCGGCCGATCCCGGCAGGACCGTGCCCGTGCCGAGGGAGGCGTGGGGGCTGCTGGCGGGCGGCGTGCGCAGCCGCGTCGTGCACCTGGCGGCCGGAAGTCCCTGGAAGGACGGCCTGCACCTCGGCGTGACGGCCCTGGCGGCGGTGCAACTGGCGGCGCTGCTGCCGTACGCGGGGGCGCTGCCCCTGTGGACGGCGGTGTCGGCGCTCGCCCTGGTCGCGGTCCTGCGCGGGTGGGTGTGGGCGGCGATCCCGCTCACGCTGGCCGTCGGCGTGAAGGCGGTGGCGATCGCGTCCGGTCGGCAGATCTTCGACCTCACGCTGCTGCCTGTCTATCCGTCGCCGCTCGGCGATCACGCGTTGTTCTCCGACAGTGACCCCTACGTGGTGGCGGGCGGTTACGCGGCCACGCTGGCCGGTCTGGGGGTGCTGGCGGCGCGCGGGCGGCCGCTGCGCGCCCGGTCGTGGTGGTGGTGCGCGGCGGCCCTGGCGGCGGCGTGGTCGGGGCCGCACTGGATGGCGGAGGAGGGCCCGCTGTCCCTCTCCCTCAGCAGGATGGCCGTGGAGGCGGCGGCGTTCGGGCTGGCGGCCTGGGCCGGTTATCTGACGCGCGACCACCGGTGGGCGCTGGCCGCCGGCATCTATCTGGCGGTGGCCTCGGGTGACCTGGCCGTGCACGCGTCCCAGCTGACCGGGCAGCACCTGGCCTACTGGGGCGTGCTCGCCGTGCTGGCGCTCTGGACCGTCGGCACGCCTCTGCGGCAGCGGCGGCACTGCCTGGATTGACCATGCTCCGTTCAACGGAGTATGGTCGGGCGCCATGCCGTACAGACACCGCGTGGCCGCCGGCGCGCTCTGCGCCGCCATGCTCACCGGGTGCGTCTCCGCGACGGAGGCGGACCCGGAGCCAGGAGCCGGCGGCGCCGACGCGTCGAAACAGCAGGCCCAGCGCATCCAGTCCGCCATCGCCGACTGCATGAAGCAGCAGGGCTTCAAGTACGTCGCCTGGGTCCCCGAGCAGGACGCCTTGGAGGAGTTCGACAAGGCGAGTTCGGGCGACTACGAGGCCATGCGGAGGGAGCGTTCCTCGCATGGCTTCGGGGTCTTCGACCTCCTCGCCGACCCTGGCGGCAAGCGGGTGGTCTGGAGCGAGAGCGACAGCCCCAACCACACGATCAAGAACGAGCTCTCCGACGCCCAGCGCGCCGCCTACGACAAGGCGCTGACGTCCTGCGGAAACGCGGCGATCAAGCAGGTCACCGGCAGGGTCGTCACCTCGGAGGCCGACCGGGCCGAGCAGCGCAACAAGCTGATCGACCAGACACTTGAGCGCGAACTGAACGGCGAGCCCCGGCTCGTCGAGCTGGCCGCCGCCATGGGCGACTGCCTCAAGGGCAAGGGTTATCGGGTCGACTCGCTCAAGCCGGTGGACCTCGACCGGCGCGGCGCCCGCGAGTTCGAGGCGCAGAAGCGGGCGCTCGCCATGAAGGACGACATCCCCGAGCGCGACCTGCCCGAGGGCCGCTATTACGAGCCGCGCCTGCCGCAGGCCACCGCGAAGCAGTACCTCGGCAGGGAGATCAAGGCGGCGCTCGACGACCTGGAGTGCGGCAGGGACTTCTACGCCGCGTACCTGCCGCGCAAGCGCGCGATCAGCGCCCAGGTCGGCGACCTGTTCGGCGGAGGAGGGATCTGATGAGGATCGGCAGGATGATCGTGCCGCTGGCCGCCCTGGCAGTGCTCTGCGGCTGCGGGGGCGCCGGGGAGACCGCCGCGCCGTCGCCGAGCGCGAAGAGCGACAAGAAGCACCGGATCGAGGCGGCCAAGGCCGACTGCATGAAGCAGCAGGGCTTCAAGTACGTCCCGTACGTCTGGCGCCCCCCGGTGCCGGACACGGACGAGAGCCGCAAGCGCGCCGCCGGCGACTACCAAGCAATGCGGAAATTTCGTGCAAAACACGGGTTCGGGGTGTTCGACTTGTACGTCTATCCCAAGGAGCTGGGGCACCCAGCGGTCAAACCCGACGACCCTGTGATCAATCCCAACATGGAGATCCAGTCCTCGCTCTCCAAGGCTCAGATGGGCGCCTACAGGAAGGCGCTGGACACCTGCATGGTCACCGCGGCCAACCAGGTGCTCGGCCTGAAGCTGAAGTCGGGCACCGACTACTACGCCGAGCAGAACAAGGTCCGCGAGCGCGCGCTCAAGAGCGACCTCAACAGCGACCCCGAGCTGGTCGAGCTCGCCGCCGCCATGGCCACCTGCCTCAAGGGCAAGGGCAACGCGATCAGCGACACCACGCCGCTGGCCATGGCGAGGCGCGGCCAGGAGATGTTCAGTGCCCAGGAGGACAGGCTGGGCCGGGCACAGCGCGACGACGTGCCCGACGTCGCGCCTCCGGCTAAGGAGGGCGAGCTGCCGATGATCTACGCGCCCACCCTCACCCCCGAGGAGGCGCGCCCCTACCTGAACAGGGAGATCAAGGCGGCGCTCGACGACCTGGAGTGCGGCAGGGACTTCTATCCCGCCTACCTGCCGCGCCAGGCGGCGATAGACGAGCAGGTCAACGACCGGTTCGGCATGTGAAGCCGCCATGAGGTCGCCACGCAGGCTCATCGCCGGCATCATCGCCGGCGTCGTCGTCATCGCCGCCGCGGGCTGGGCGCTGAGCACCCGGTTACGCTCGCCCGCCGACGAGGCGGCCCGCAGGGCCGCGCCCAGGCCCTCGCTCGTCACCGCCGCCGTCGAGCGCCGCGAGCTCGTCAGCACCGTCGTGACCAGCGGCACCCTGGAGTACGGCTCACCCCTGCCCATCACCCTCGCCGGAGCGGTCGGCGGCGCGGCGGAGCTGCAAAGGGCGACCAGGGCGCCGCGCAAGGGCCGCATCAAGGAGGGCGCGGTGCTGATGGAGGTCAACGGCCGCCCGGTGTTCGCGCTGCGCGGCTCCGTGCCGATGCACCGCACGATCGCCCCGGGCAGCAAGGGCGCCGACGTCAGGCAGCTGCAGCGGGCGCTGCGCAGGCTGGGCTTCGGCGGGCCGCTGACGGGCGTGTTCGACCAGGCCACGATCGCGGCGGTCACCAGGATGTACACGAAGAAGGGGTACGAGGCCCAGCAGCCGTCGCCGGCCGACCGGCAGGCGTACGACACGCTGCGCAAGGCCGTACAGACGGCGCAGGAGACCCTCGCGACCGAGCAGCAGGCGCTCGACCAGGGCCGCGATGTGCTGCCGCTGAAGGTGAAGCTCGACAACGCCGAGGCGGACATGACGGCGGCGAAGCGGGCGCTGAAGCAGGCCGAGGAGCGGCGGCTGACGCCCGAGGACGAGGCGAAGCTGGCGGCGGCCGACACGGCCGTACGCGCGGCGGAGGAGAGGCTGGCGGCGGCCGAGCAGGAGCTGGCAGCGGCCAGGACCCGGCCGACGCCCACTCCCACCCCCAGCCTCACCCCCACCCCCACCCCCACCTTCGTCTCCGCGAGTCAGCCGCCCGCTGACACGAGCCTGTTGCGAATGCGGGTCGAGAACGCCAGGGCCGACCTCGCCGCCGCCCACGAGGCGCGCGGTCTGGCCGTGGAGGAGGCGCGGCAGGCCAGGGAGAAACGGCTGGAGGAGCTGCGCAAGACCGTGCGCACGGCCAAGGAGAGCCTGGTCACGGCCCAGCAGGCGTTGCGGCAGGCCAGGAAACTGTCACCCACCAGGCTCAAGGTGGCGGGCGCCAGGAAGGACGTGGCGGCGGCCAAGGAGATGCTGGCCGAGTACGCCCGCACGTACGGCACCTCAGTCCCGCCCGGCGAGGTGGTGTTCCTGCCGAAGCTGCCCGCGCGGGTGCAGAAGGTGTCGGTGCAGGCGGGGCAGCGCGTCGAGGACGAGGTCGCCACCGTCACCAGCTCGTCGTTCATGGTGACCGCGAGCGTGGAGGCGGCGGAGTCGGAGCTGCTTCGCGCCGGCATGGAGGCGAGCATCGAGCTCGGCACGGGCAGAACGTATCGGGCCACGCTCACCGCGGTCGGCGACCGGGCGAAGGTGCCGGGCGCCGAGGACCCGCCCGAAGGCGCCGTACCGATCCTGCTCACGCCCGCCACGAGCAAGGCGCTCAAGGCCGGCACGGCGGTCACGGCGCGGGTCACCGTGGGCGCGACCGAGGAGCCGGTGCTGGTGGTCCCGGTGGCCGCGGTGATCACCTCTGCCGACGGGAAGGCCCGCGTACGGGTCGAGCACGCGCGCGACGAGACCGAGGACGTCGAGGTGCGCACGGGCCTGGCCGCGGACGGGAACGTCGAGGTCACCGGCGCGCTCAAGGAGGGCGACCGGGTGGTGGTCGGCGGTGGCTGAGCCGGTCATCGAGCTGACGGAGGTGTGCAGGGAGTTCCCCGCCCAGCCGCCGGTCCGCGCACTCGACCGCGTCACGCTGCGGGTCGGCAGGGGCGACTATCTGGCCATCACCGGCCCGTCAGGCTCGGGCAAGTCGACCCTGCTCAACTTGCTCGGCCTGCTCGACCGGCCCAGCTCGGGCAGCTACCGGCTGGACGGCGTCGAGACCACGACCCTGCGCGACGGCGCCAGGACCCGGCTGCGCGCCGACCGCATCGGCTTCGTCTTCCAGGCGTTCCACCTGCTGTCCCACCGCAGCGTCGTGGAGAACGTCATGCTCGCCGAGGTCTACCGCCGGCGGCGGGGCACGGTCAGGCAGCGGCGCGCACGGGCGATGGCCGCGCTGGAGCGGGTCGGCGTCGCCCACCGCGCCGACTTCGCGCCCGGCCTGCTGTCCGGCGGCGAACGCCAGCGCGCGGCCATCGCCAGAGCCCTCATGGGCGAGCCGTCCCTGCTGCTGTGCGACGAGCCCACCGGCAACCTCGACAGCCGCAACACCGAGGCGGTGCTCGGCCTGTTCGACGAGCTGCGCGGGCAGGGGCTGACGATCGTGGTCATCACGCACGAGCAGGAGGTCGGCGCGCGGGCCGGGCGGCGGGTGCGCATCACCGACGGCGTGCCGGCGGAGGAGGCGTGATGCACGTACGCGACCTGATCGGCGAGTCCGTCGCCGGCATGCTCGCCAGGCCGGTGCGGTCGGCGCTCACCACGCTCGGCACCGTGCTCGGCATCACGACGCTCGTCGTCACGCTCGGCGTGGCCGCGACCGCGGGCAACCAGATCGTCGGCCGCTTCGACGAGCTGGTGGCCACGGCGATCACCGTGGAGGTGCCGGAGCAGGAGTTCGAGCCGCTCGTGGAGTGGACCGCGATCGACCGGCTGACCAGGCTGCGCGGCGTCGAGTCGGCCGCCGCGGTGGCCGAGAGCGACGACGGCTCCAACCTGTCCGTACGCTCCAACGACATCGTGGACCCGTCCAGGGTCACCACGCAGTCCTTGACCGTGCTGGCCGCGTCGACCGGGCTGCCCGATGCGGCGCGCGGCCGGATGCTGCAGGGCCGCTTCTACGACATCGGACACGTCCAGCGGGGCGACCGGGTGGCGGTCATCGGCGACCAGGCGGCCAGGGCGCTCGGCGTCACCCGGCTCGATCGGTCACCGGCGATCTTCATCGGCGGGCACGCGTACACGGTGATCGGCATCATGGGTGACCTGCGCCGCGAGCGGAACCTGAGCACGGCGGTCATCGTCCCGCCGACGGCGGGCCGGCAGTTCGGGCTGCGCGACGTCACCCGGGTGCTGGTCAACACCACCTTGGGGGCCGCCGGGCTGATCGCCGGCCAGGCGCCCGCCGCGCTCAGCCCGGGCAACGCGGACATGCTGCACGTGGTCGCGCCGCCCAGCCCCACCAGGGCCCGCGACCAGGCGCAGGACGACGTGAACGCGCTCTTCCTCATCCTCGGCCTGGTCTCGCTGGTCGTGGGCGCCGTCGGCATCGCGAACGTCACCCTGGTCACCGTCATGGAACGGGTGCCGGAGATCGGCCTGCGCCGCGCGCTCGGCGCCGCACGCCGGCACATCGCCGCGCAGTTCCTGCTGGAGTCGACGCTGATCGGGCTGATCGGCGGCGTGGTCGGCGCCGCGCTCGGCGTGGTCACCGTGGTCGCCGTGGCGGCCGCCAAGGAGTGGACGCCGCTCCTGGACGTCCGCCTGGCCGTCGCCGCCCCCGTCGCCGGCGCGGTGGTGGGCCTGCTGGCCGGCCTCTACCCGGCTCTGCGCGGCGCCAGGATGGAGCCGGTGGACGCCCTGCGGTGAGAGGCGCACCCACTAGGGTGACACCATGCGCGTCGCGGACACGTTCGAGGAGGATCTCGGCCGGGCCCACGCCCGCGGCGACTGGCCCGCCTGCTCGGCCCTGCTGCGCACCGCCGCCTTCGTCCTCCCGATCGGCGACGAGGCCGCGCGGGGTGAGACGCCGGCGGTCTGGCCCACGTTCACGGCGGGCGAGCGCACGTGGCTGGCGGTGTTCACCTCGCCGGAGCCGATGGGCGAGGTGGCCTCCCGCTTCCGGGTCGTGACCCTGCCTGAGCTGGCGGCCCGCTGGCCGCACCCGCATTGGGGGCTGGCCGTCAACCCGGGGCGAACGGTCTGCTTCTACCTGGAGCCGGGGACGGTGGCCAGGCTCGCCGCGCCGACGCTGCGGGAGGTCATGGCGGCGGCGCCGGACGCGGGGGTCCCGATCGTGCAGAAGCTGCTGCGCCCGTTCGACGTCCTGGAGCTGCTGAGCACGGGAGAGCCGCGGGTGTCCGGCTACTGCCACCTCGCGGCTGACGTGGCGCACCTCACCGGGCCGGTCGCCCTGGCGGAGGCTCTGGCCAGGGACGAGGCGCTCACCCGCGACGGCACCGTGAACGTCCTGCGCTGGCCCGCCGCCGGTCTGTCCCTCTATCGCACGCCCTACGGCGGGACGGACGAGCAGGGCATGCGGGCCGTCGCCGGGTGGGTCATCGAGGAGCCGCCGTTCGTCGGGATGGGTTTCGCGCCCGGTACGGACGAGATCGTCAGGGAGTACAAGATCGACGGCATTCTGCTGCCGTACGGGGCGGAGATCCTGGAGCTGGGCGCCGGCGGTGTGGAGCGGCTGCGCGCGCAGTTCGACGCCGATCGCGGGAAGTGGCTGGTGGAGGAGTCCGGATGACCTACCTGGCCTCCTGGTCGGGAGCCGTGTACGAGGCCGCTCCGCACCTGCTGGAGGACGGACTGTGGATGCGGCTGCGCCGCATCTCGCCCGCCGCCGGGTTCGCGCGGCTGGCGGACGACCTGTACGTCAGGCCCGTCCCCGCCGCGGAGTGCGCGTGGGTCCGCCACGTCATCACCGTCTGCACGTGGCGGGACGCGCCGTTCCGGCTGTGCGCGCAGCGGGGGGACAGAGTGCTCATCGAGTACGTCGGCGCGCAGGTCACCGTGGCCAGGGAGCTGGACCTCGACCGGATCGACCGCGGTGTCCACAGGCTGTGGGTGCCCAGGGCCGAGGTCGCGGAGGTGCAGGAGCTGCCAGTGGATGTCCTGTTGTGACGGGTGTTGTCATTGGTACGTTACCGGGCAGACACTTTGGGGGATATGTCGATGAACGCTGATGCGGGCGGGCTGCAGGCCTACACCGACGAGCTCCAGGCCCGGTTCATGCGGTTGCAGAGCGAAGCGCTCTCCCTGAACGAGCAGGCCCGCGCCGTCGAGGCCACGGAGAAGTCGGCGGACGGCCTCGTCTCCGCCACCGTGGGCGCCCGCGGCGAACTGATCAGCCTCGACCTCGACCCCCGCGTGTTCCGCCGCCCAGACGCCCGCGCACTCTCGGACACGATCAAGGACACCATCCACCGGGCCACGGTCAAGGCCCAGGACAGGGTGGTGGAGATCTTCGCCTCGATCGTGCCGGCCGAGCAGATGCGCGCGCACGTCGAAGGCGACGTCGAGGCCATCATGCAGCAGCTGGCCGGCCAGATGATCGAGGGGGATGGTCAGCGGTGAGGAACGAGGAGGGCACCGAGATCGTCGAGCCGATCTCGACCGGCATCTCCCAGTTCGCGTTCATGGCCGGCGATCTCGACACCGCCTACCGGTCGGACGAGACGGAGCTGCGCGGCCTGCTGGCGGCGCAGATCTGGGGCACGGGAGTGGCGGGCACCGCGTTCATCCGGGCCCTGGAGGCGGGCGGCGGCCTGGACCTGTGGCTCGACGACACCAGCGCGCTCGTGCAGGACATCAACAAGATGCCGGCCAAGTTACGCAAGGTCGTCGGCAACTCGCTGAGCACCGACGCGGAGCTGGGGGAACGCACGGCCCGCATGCTCGGCTCCATCTGACGGAGACGGCGTCAGATGGCGACAGCGAAACCGATCAATCCGAGTTACGTTCCGGGCAGAGGGTCGCCGATCAGGCGGGTCCCCACCACCGAGGTACGCCCCGCCTGGGAGACGTCGGCGTTGCCCGACTGGGTCAACTACACCTTCATCCCGCTGTTCACGGCGGGCGAGCCGTGGCCCGCCGACACCAGGACGGTGGAGCTGGGCCGGGCGGCCCAGCTGTTCGACTCCGTGGCGGGCGGCATGGTCGATGCGCTGGAGAAGACCGGCGCCGCCGTCAGCGCCATCGACGCCGGATACACCTCCCCCGCCAAACCACCCGCGTTCACCGTCATCCGCCGGCAGTTCGACGACCGGACCGGCGTCGTCGCCAAAGCGAACCAGGCCGCCCAGCTGGCAGAGCACTTCGCCTCCTTCGCGCTGGAGACCGACTTCACCAAACGGTCGATCAACATCGCCTTCTGGGTGTCGGTCACCGCGGCCGCGCTCGGCATCGTGGCCGTCAGCAGCCCCTTCGCGGCGCTGGTCGTACGCCTGTCCGCGCAGTTGGGCAGCGTCCGCGCCCAGCTGCTGCTGCGACGGCTGCTGCTCGTCGCCGGCCGCGCGGGACCCGCCACGGGTGCCGGCCGGACCGTGCTCACGGCCGGCGCCGGCAGCCGCTTCCTCGCCTGGGAGCTCGCGACGGAGATCCCAGAAGAGCTCCTGGAAGGTCTGGCCGGCCTGAAGGCCCAGCACGACCAGATCAAGGAGGGGCTGCGGGACGAGTGGGACTGGGAGCTCACCAAAGCCATCGTCGTCGGCACCGTCATCGGCACCGCGACCGGCGTCTGGCTCGGCCGCCACATGACCGGGTACATCGACCGGATGCCCGGCATCGGCACGCTGTACAGGACGGCGGGCGTCCGCACCGGTGTGCTGCCCGCGCTCCAGCGCTATCCGCGGGCGGTGCTGGCCACTGCCCTGCCGAACGTGCCAGGCTCCGTGGCCGGCCAGGTCGGTGCCGGAGTCCTCGTATACGGCGATCCAGGACAGATCACCCTGCAATCGATGGTGGGGGCCGCCGCCGCGGGCGGGTTCAGGGCGAACACGTACAGCCCGTTCAACGTGCACGTCATGAATGCGGCCATCCACCCGGTCACCACGCTGTCGAACTACGCCGCCAGCATGGGGACGCACCTCGCCGGGACGACCACGGACGGGTACCGCCCGGACACGTACGGGACCGTACCGTCGCCGGACGGGCCCCGGCCGACCGTCACAGCGCCGCCGCAGGTCGTTCCGCCCCAGTGGGCCGCGTCCGACCTCCCGGCGCAGACCACCCGCGACGCCACGGACACCCTTCAGCAGCGGCCCACCTCCGGTGACCTGCAGCGCCTCCTCAACGGCGACCGCTCGCCTCGGCCCACCACGCCGACGCCGCACCACGACACCCGGCACCCGAGCAGCCCGACGCAGGGCCAGGCACCACCCCACCCCCAGAACCAGGCGCAGACCGCCCAGGGTCAAGCCACAGCAGAGCCGAAAAACGTCACCCCTCCCACGGCACCCGCCCCATCCGAGCAGAACACCCGATCCGAGCCGGACGCCCAAGCCGCGCCGGACGCCCGTACCGAGCCGGACGCCCAAGCCGCGTTGGACACCAGTACCGAGCCGGACACCAGTACCGAGCCGGACGCCCGTACCGCAGCCACCACCGACGTCGCGGCGGCACCCCTCGTGACCGCCGAGGGCCCGTCCGCGCAGGCCGACTCCGACTCCCCGTCGCAGGACGACCCGGCCGCGGGCCGGCACGCGCAGGCCGCGAGCCACCGTCCGGACGGTCCGGCCGCGGCCGCGCAGGGCGGGCCCCGCAGCACCGACCTCGACCCCGACACCCGGCCGCCGCTGCTCCCTCAGCACGACGAGCGGACCCTGGCCGCGCTGCGCGACGGCAACGCGTACGCCATCGACCCGAAGAAGGCGCTCAAGGCATCGCAGTGGGCCGACCTTCGCCGGTTCCCCGGCGAGGTGGTCGAGGAGCGGGAGCACCGCAAACAAGTGCTGTCGCTGCTCGAAGTGCGCCTGATGGACGTGACCGACGAGGCGGGCACGACTCACCCCATCACCGAGTTCACCCTCCTGGTCCGGTTCAGAGCCCCCGACCTGAGCAGGGAGGAACTGCTGAAGGAGCAGTCGGACCTCCTCGACTCCATCGATCTGTACTACAACCACCAGCACACGCTTCGCGACGGCTCCCAGCTGCACCTGCGGGTGGAGTTCGTGGAGGCCAAGGGGAGCGAGCCCGGCGTCCTGCTGGCTCCCGACACCGGGCGACGATCCGACTACGCCCACTTCGCCGTCGGCCAGGCCATCACCTTCTACGCCCACGAGCTGGGCCACCATCTGGGCTTCCCGGACGACTACGTGGACGAGACCGAGTACGGGCGGCGCACGCTGACCGCCTCCTACGTCCATCGGGATCGCACCCTCATGGGCTCCGAACGGCCCTTCTGGGCCTCATCGGCCAGCGACGTGCGTGACCATCAGGGACACGCATTCCCGGCGGTGGTCGGCCTGCGCCCGCGCCACCTGGAGATCCTCTCCGACCTGGCGGAGACCAAGGAGGTCACCGTCCCCCGGCGTCGCGACAGCCGCCGGCTCATCGATCGGACCACGACGGTTTCACGCGACCTGCCGGTCGTCACCGGTCCCGCGAGTCCGGAGGTGCCGTACGAGACCATGCGCCTGCCGGTGCCCACGGCGGAGAACACCCGGCTGCCCGACCACGTACGCGACCTGCTGGAGAGGTTCCCGGTCAGCGGGCCCGAGTTCTTCCAGCACGCGCTCAGGCTCGACCGCATGGCGGCCCTGTACCGGGACGTCCCGGTCGCGGACCTCACCCGGCACCATCTCGCCTACACCGACGCGCTGATCTCCACGGCGGTCGCCATGTACGACTCGGTGCCCGACCACGCGTTCGACGGCCCCGACCTCACCCGCTTCCGTGCTCTGCTGGAGCTGGTCGCCGACCAGGACGGTGCGGTGCCGGACGCCCGTGCCCTCGTCCGTCAGCTGGCGGAGGCGATGGGCGTGGACCGGTTCCGCATCCGTGACGTGGAAGGGCTGGCGCGCTTCGCCGAGTGGTTCCGTGCCACGGGCGGGCAGCGCTTCCCCGGCGAGCGAGGCGTGAAGGCGCTGACGCGCGCCGCCGGTGAGCTGTTCGGCGACGTCGAGAGCACAAAGGCCGTGGTCGAGGTCGCCCGGCTGTTCGCGTCCGTGGCGGAGTCCTCACAATCCATGGCGTACGGCGAGGTGGGCAAGCACTTCGGCGTCGTGGTGGCCGCCATCCGCGACGCGCTCGCCGCCAGGGAGCCGGGCACGCAGGTGTCGGGCTACAGCCTGGCCAAGCTGGTCGAGAGCGCCGTGACCAACGCACGGACCGCCGCCCCCGTGGCACGCGACACCACGGATCCGGGCTCAACCGCGTACGCACCGGAGAACCCGGTCGACCCGCTCACCGGGTCACCCGTGCGCGGCCCGCGAGGACGCGCCGGTTTCGCAGGGCTGCCGGACGGCGCGGTGGCCTTCCACCACGACCCGACCCGGCCGGATCCGGCCGGGTGGCAGGCTCCACGGCCTGAGCCGGGGATCGAGGTCCGGCCGATCGGGGACTGGTTCGTCGCCGACGGCAGGCGGCCCGCGCTGGACGACCTCACCGTCGCCGAGGCCCGCGCCGCGTTCGACGCCGAGGTCGAGCCGGCCGACCTCGGCAGCCGGTCCATGACGTGGAGCTGGGTGGACGACACCACCTTGCTCATCGGCGACCGGCACATCACGTTCGAGGTGGGCCCGGTCGACGGCGCCGCGCTGAGCCGCGTACGGCTGGGCGAGGGCACCGCGCAGGCTCCCGACCTGGTACGCCTGGCCGCCAGGATCGCGCCAGGCCAGGTGGCTCCCGCCGTCCTGGCCGTGGTCTCCGACGTCTTCCAGCAGCTGACCGCCCCGCGTACCACGATGGCGGCGCTGACCGGCCACCCCGACGGCCGCGACACCTCCCACAACGCCCGCCAGAACGTCTTCCGCCTGCTGTCGCGTCAGTACCGGACCGCGAGCACCCCCGAGGCCAGAGCCGAGCTGCGGGCCAGGCTCGACGACATTCTCGCGAGCTTCACCGAGGGCGTCCCCGCCGGAGCCGGCCGTGAACGCCTGGACAGGCTCCGCGCGCTGGCAGAGGAACCGCCGGCTCCCACACCGCCCCCACCCACACCGCCCCCGCCCGCACCGGCCCCGGCGACACGGGAACCGCGCAGCACCGACCTCAACCCCGACACACGCCCACCCCTGCTGCCCCTGCACGACGAAAGGACGCTGGCCGTCCTGCGCGACGGCAACGCCTACTCCATGGACCCGAGGCAGGCGATCAGAGCGTCCCAGTGGGCGCGACTGCGCCAGTACGCGGGCGAGGAGGTCCAGGAGCGGCACCCCTGGGAGCGGAGCAGGTCCCGGCTGGAGGTGCGCTCGCTACGCGTGGTGGACGAGGCCGGCACGACGCACGCCGTCACCGAGTTCACCCTGATCCTCCGGTACGCCGCCGACCCCGCCATGAGCGAGTCCGAGCTGCTCCTGGAGCAGTCGAACATGCTGGACGCGGTGGACGTCTACTACAACCACCAGCACCGGCTCCGAGACGGCTCCCAGCTGCACGTCAGGCTGCGGTTCGTGCCCGCCCAGGGGAACGAGCCCAGGGTCACCTTCCACCCCAGGACCCCAGGCGCCCGCCCCAACGCCGAGCACCTCTACGCCGGCTGGGGACTCGCCCTGGCCGCCCACGAGCTGGGCCACCATCTGGGCTTCGACGACGACTACATGGAGGCGGCCAAGCAGGACAGGCGCACGCTCGCCGGCACCCTCGTGCGGCGCGACCCCAGCTTCATGGGGTCGGAGCGGCTCTGGTGGGCCGAGGACTCCGTCTCGGACGTGTACGGCAGCCCGTTCCCCGCCAGGGCCGGCCTCCGCCACCGCCACCTCATGGCGCTGTCGGCCCTGGCCGAGACCATGGAGGTCACCGTCCAGCGGCGTCCTGGCGCGATGCGTCCCGGAGCCTTCGACTTGTCCGCCGCACGGACCGAGACGCGTCCGCGCCGCCTGCCGGTCGCCAAGGGCCAGGCCGAGCCCGCCGTCCCGTACGACACCATGCGCCCGGCAACGCCCGCACCGGACACCATCCGCCTGCCCGAGCACGTACGCGAGCTCCTGGCGGCTTTCCCCGCTCACGGCCGCGAGTTCTTCGACCACGTGCTGCGGCTCGAACGCATGGCGGCCGTGCACCGCGAGGTCACGGTGGACGACTTCACCCGGCACCACCTCACCTACACCGACGCCCTGCTCTCCACCGCCGCCGCCATGTACGGCACCTCGCCCGAGTTCCCGTTCAGAGGAGCCGACCTCAGACGGATCCGCGCACTCGTCGAGCTCGTCACCGACGGCGCCCCGCCCCGTGCCCACGCCTTCCTCCGCATGATCGCGGAGGCCATGGGCCGCGACCGGGCCTCCGTCCTGGACGTGGACGGCCTGGCCCGCTTCGTCGAATGGTTCCGCTTCACCGGCGGCCACCGCTACCCGGGCGAACAGGGCGTGGCCGTGCTCCGGCGCGCCGCCGGAGAACTGTTCGGCGACATGGACAGCACGCGCGCCGTCGTCAAGGTGGCCCAGTTGTTCGCCGCGGCGGCCGACCACTCGCCCCACATCGCCCTCGGCCACGCGGGAGACCGCTTCGCGGTCGTGGCGGAGCGCATCGGGGAGGCACTCGCGGCGCGAGCGCCCGGGCAGTACCTGTCCGGCTACGATCTCGCCACGCTGGTGGAGGAGGCCCTCCCCGAGACCGCGTCCACGGCGGACACCGCCACCCGTACGGCGGAACCGCCGCCTGGCTGGCAGCCGGGCGACACGGCGCTGCGTCGTGGCCGGCAGGTTGCCACCGAGATGGGTTGGACCGGCCTGCCGGACCTGCGGCTCCGGCAACTGGGCCAGCTCGAGGCCCTGTACGACGCCCGCACCCGCGACCGCCAGGCGGCCATGCGGCGGGCCGAGTTCCGGCTCGGCGGCCGGCGCGGCGTGTACGAGAGCGCGCTGGAGGCGCTGAACTCCGGAAACCCGGAGATCACGCAGGCCCTGTCCACGGGGGATCACCTCCTGTTCAGCGGCGCCCTGCTGAACCACGCCGCGACCCGCACCGCGCGCGGAGAGCCGCGGTACGCGCGCATCGACGCGACGACCCGGCAGGACGTGCGCGAGTGGCTGTCCGTCACCGAGTTCGACCGGCTCGTGAGCGGCCTGTGGGACCTGCAGGCCGCGGACCCGGAGCTGATCCGGCGGTACGCACCCGGCTTCGCCACCCGGCCCGAGGGCGTTGTCGCGCTGCGTGCCTTCACCGCCGGACACGACACGGAGGTCAACGCGGCGATCAGGCAGGCGCCGGCCTCCGGACAGAGCTCGATCGACGGCTCGGTGGCGGAGATGTGGGCCGCGTGGCGGCTGCTGCCGCGCCTCGCTCATCCGGTCTCGTTCTGGCTGGACCTGACACCGCAGGAGCTCAGCGCGTGGACCGCCGTGCCGGACTTCATGCTGGACGCCTTCATGCTCGTGACCGCCCAGGCGGCGCACCCCGCGACGAGGGTGCCCGATGGCACGGTGCGCTACCGGTTCGACTTCGAGGTGGCGGGCGCGCGCGAGCTCGGGCCGATCACGTGGCAGGCGGGTCTCCGCCAGGTGCTGGCCGAGCCGGGGACCAGGCTCCACGTCACGTTCGTCCCCGAGGAGCGGCGGATCATCCTGTCCGACGGCCTCGCCGCCCGCCCGCCCAGCAGCGGTCCGGCGCCGGCGCCGGCGGCGCGAAACACGGCACGGGATGAGCCGCCCGGCGGCGACCGGCCCGTACTCACCCCCTTCGCCCTGCCGGCGACCTGGCAGATGAACGAGGAGGCGTGGAAGGAGGGCGACGGCTGGGTGGCGACGAGGGACCGGGAAGAGGGGAGGCTCCGGCTCTACCGCCCGCTCCGCCTTCGCGGCATCCACAGCGTGCACGTCCTCGACGGCGTCCTGCACGTGCTCCAAGGCGATGGGTGGTTCCGGGTCGAGCAGACCGGCGGCCCGCGGTTGCGCGGCGTCCCACCAGCGGAACTCACTCCGGAGATGGCCGACCGGCTGCGACGGACGCCCAGGATCGTCGGCGTACCGGAGGGCTTCTACGTCACGGTGCACGAGGAGCCGGGCCTGCGCAGCATCCGCCACGCCACCGCGGACGTCATCGCCTCCTTCTCCCAGGGACGCCTCGTCAGGCTGCACGTCCCGGTGGGCGACGAGCAACTGGCGGGACTGCTGACCGGAGCCACCGCCCTGGGCACGCTCACCCATCCGGCGACCGGGCTCAGAGCCGTCAGGGTGAACAACGGCTGGATGGAGTTCACGGTGCTGGAGGACGCGTCCGTCGTGGACGCCGAGGTCCTGCTCGTGGACCTCTCCCAGGACCTGCCCGGGATGCGACGGACGGAGGTCGTCACCGAGGCGACCGGATTCGCCCGCGGCGGGGTCAACGACAACGCGGTCATCGCGAACCTCGATCTCTTCGACGGCACGCCGAGGACCGAGGTCGAGCAGCGCCTGCGCGAGCACGGCCTGCTCGGCCGCGCAGAGGACGTGCGCGACGTGCTGGTCAGGGACAACACGCTGGTGCTGGGGGCCGGGCGGACCCACCACGACCTGGCCCAGCCGCTGCGCCGCATCTCCCACGTCCTGCGCCACGTCGATCGGGCCCGCATCCGGATCGACGGCCACGCGTACGACACGCGCGTGCTGCGCAGGTCCGGCCCGGCCGGCAACCCCCTCGGTCCCGCCGCGCCGGACGACCTCGTCGAGGTGGTCAACGTGACGACCGGGGAGCGGCTGACCTTCCACCCGCTGATCGCGGAGACGGCCGCCTCGCACGGCCTCTACGGTGGCAGGAGATCCCCGGCCCGCCTCTCCCCGGAACAGATCATCCGCGTGCTGACGCATCTGCACGAGCGTCTGCCGGACGGCCACCTGGACCAGCTCGTCGGCTACGCCGACAGGGACCTGGACCGCCCTTCCGGCGTGGTCGCCGTCGTCGCGGCGACCACGCCGCCCGGCACCCGCGCGCCGGAGCTCCCCGTCCTGCCCGCGCCGGTCGCGGCCCTGCCCGCGGGGACGCGCCTCCTGGGCGGCAGGTTCGTGGGGAGCGACAACGTGCTGATCGAGTTCGGCGACGGCGGGCGGAGCTTGTGGGCCCGGCTTGGCAGCCCTGACGAGATCGCCCGCATCCAGGTCGACGGCATGATCGCCGTGGAGTACCGCACCGGAAACGCGCGGGCCGGGTGGTCCTTCGAAGACCACGGCCTGGCGAAGATGTGGGACATGTTCCTGCCCACCAAAGGGTTCGTCAACGCGAACGAGCGGCACCTACGCGCGCTCGGCTTCCAGCCGCTGATCGACGAGGGCCGGCTGCGAATCATGCGGCTCACACACGGCGCCACGACGATCCTGGCGGTGCTGAACGGCCGGCGACTGACCGGACTGTACACCGGCGTCCCCCTCACCCCGTCGCAGCAGCGGCTGATGGACGCGGCGACGATCCACGCGGACGCCGACGGCGGGCTTGAGCTGGAGGTCAACGGCCTCCCCTTCCAGCTCCGTGTCCCGGCCGGCCAGGAGGCCGAGAGCCGCCTGTACAACCCCAACAGCCGGGGCATCGGCTCGGTCCACCTCGACCTGCCTGCCGCCCCGCCGAGAGCGTCCGATCCCGTGGTGGCCGACGAGGCCGCGCGGATCGAGCAATCGCTCGGCCAGGTGGCCGCCTCGCCCGCGCACCTGCCGGGCTTCCGGCAACTGGGTGCCACCCCGTTCTGGCAGGGCGGGCCGTTCGTACTCCTCCAGGGGGCGGACTCCCGCGTCGTGCTTTACCAGCGGACCACAGACGCCGCCGCCCGGCAGGAAGACCTCCAGGAGGTCCACGACGACGGCGCGGGACTGCGCATCAGAGCCGGCGCCCACACCACTCTGGCGATCACCGTGGACGGGCAGCCCGAGACCCGGTACCAGAGGATTCCCGCCCGCGGCGCCCGCCTGATCGGCGGCTCCGCCGACGGGGTGCGGCTGGGCGACGCGCTGGCCGAGTGGACGATCCACCCGGCGGAGCCGCACCTTCGCGACCTGGTGGTGCACGCCGCCCCGGACGTGCTCCAGGCCGCGCTGGACGCCGCGCCGACCGGCCGGCTCGACGACATCCGCGCCCTTGAGCGGCAGCTCGCCTACCAGGTCACGCAGGGCTGGCGGAGCGACGTCCCCGGAGTGCTCCGGCACGACGACCACCTCGTACGGACGCAGGGAGCGACGCACGCCCAGCACGCGCTGCCGCTGCGCCTGATCAGGCACCTGGACGACGTGCTGCCGGGTTTCGACCGCGTCACCATCGGCGGGCAGGAGTACGCGGTCAGGCGGGAGATGCCGCTGTTCCCCCCGCGATCCCCGTACGGTGACCTGCTGGACTACAGCCCCGACTACGTCGTCACGAACCTCGTCGATGGCACCGAGCTGCGCTTCCCCGGCCGGGCCGGCGAACTGATCGCCGCGCACGGCTTCTACGGCGACAACACGTACTCGCTGCGCGTGGACCCGCAGGCCATCGCGGTCATGTTCCCATGGGCGGCGCCCACCGACGCGGGCATCTCAGGGCTCCTGCCCGGCTCGGCCACGGTCTCCGGGCCCGACCGGCCCAGCAGTGGCCGGCTCGGCGCCAGTCCGTACTGGAGAGGCGTGTCGCAGCTGGTCGGACGGTCCGGTGACGGCGATCCCGTGCTCTATCTGAAGAGAGAACTGAAGGTCTTCGGCCGTAGCGTCGCGGTCCTGGACGTGGATCCCGCGGCTGAGGTCGGTCCGGCCCTGCTGGTCACCTTCAGCTCCTACAACGACGAGTCCTACCTGATCCCCATGGGCGACGTACGGGCGAGCGCGCAACGGACGGAGAGCCCCGCCATCACGTACTCACGGCGCCGGCAGTCCCACCGGGAGCAACTGGAGAACGCCGGCTTCCACGTCATCCACGCGGAGGACGACCTGCGCATCCTGCGCTACGCCTGGTCCGGCGGCGAGATGCTGGCCGTCCTGGTCGGTGACGAGCTGGACGGACTCTTCAGCCGCGAACAGGACTAGGAGCCCGAGACCGGCGGCGCCTCGAACCGGATCGGCCCGCTGATCAAGCAGGGCCGCCGACCAGCGGACTGTCGGTCGCCGAGACCTGGTTGTCCCCTCTCAGGAGCAGGTTGTAGGTGAGGTGACGCGGTTGCCGCTTTTCACGGGCAGAACCTGGTGCCGGCAGTCGGAGTAGCCCGAATCGCGCCCGGCGGCCGAGCTCGCGCAGCCGGACGGCCTGCTCCTCGGCGATGGGAAACCGTAGTGGGCCGAGTCCGTTGACCGCCACGAGAGATCGGCTGCTGGAAGCTTTCGTAAGGCGCTGGCCGCAGCGGACTCCGCCGACGTGGCGAGCAACTCGGCGACTTGTTCACGAGCGATGCCAGGCACGGAATTCCTCCTTGGACCACAATCGAGACCGCGACGCGGCTTACCGGTACCCGCACTTGATCACGGGAGGAGGCGGCGTGCGAGTCGTTCGGCGTTGAGGGCGTGGATGGCATCGTCGACGGCTTGCCGATCGGTGAGGTCGATGCCGCGGTCAGTGAGAGCGGCGGCGATCTGTTTGGCGGGTCCCCAGGAAGTGCCGTCATCGAACGCCTGCCGGAACGCGGGAAGGTGGGCGTCGACGGCGTCGACCACCGGGGTGATCCAGCGTGCATCGACGCCGCGCCGGCCGAGGGCGTAAGCCACCCACTGGCGCAGAACGCCGGGAAGGGCCGCACGCTGGTCGGCATCGAGAACGGCCTTGCGGGGCAGCCAGTCCGTGAGCAGCAGCATGACCTCGTCCGGGCTCCAAGCCAGCGGGCCGGAGATCACGTAGCCCTCGCCGTAGTCCAGGAACAGCTCGGCCAGTGACCTGCTCACGTCGTCGTCCAGATGACTGGTGCTGGTGAACTCCTGGATCAGGCGGTGGCGTTCGGCCTTGGGGAGGCTGTCGCGTTCGGGCCAGGCGGGCAAGTGATCGCGGCAGCGGGACCAGGCCAGAGCCCGATTGTCGACGAAGTCCTCGTCGTCGTTGCGCGGCCAGGTGATATCCGTGGTGCGCAACGCGTCGGCCAGGTCGGCGAGCACCTCAGCCACCGGAGCCTGGGTGATCGGCATGGGCACCTCTTCGGATTCGTGCCGCTGGTCCCACTGCGCGGCGGCGCCGGGCTCCAGGACCGCGATCTTGCCGATCATCAGCCCACCGGGCTTGAGGACCTGGGCCATCAACGTGTGGGGATGCGGGCCGTCGTAATCGACGAGCAGCACCTGCTCGCTGTCCCACACGTCCACCGCTCGCCACGCCGATGTCGCGGTCCATCCCGCGCCCGCGGATGCGGCGGTGTACCAGGGAGGCATTGGCTGCGTCCGGACCAGGATGTCGATCGTCTCGGCCAGCATGGTGACGTCGGTCGCTGGTGCGACCCGCGCCAGCGCGGCGATCGCCGCCAAGCCGTTCGGTGTGGGCTTGGTGCATGCCCGGCCGGTCACCTCCATGCACAACCGATGCTCGGCCTCGCGTTCGCTCAGCTCCGCGGTCACCCATGCTTGACCGAGCCAACTGCTGGCCCAGATCTCGGCCATCAGTGGATCGGCCAGGCCGGTGAGCTGCCGTGCGTCACGCAGCAGCAGGTCAGATCGGCGCGGTGGCAGGGGCGAACGACGGGCCGGCTTGCTGCCGGTGGCCTTGCGGCGGCCGCGACTCTTGGGCATGCTCCAGTCCACCACAGCCGGTGACCGAGCCGCATCCTGACCAAGGCGGCCGGCTGGGTCGCACGATCGAGGTTCGCCGACATGGTCGGATTCAATGAACTCATGTACGCCCGGTTGCGATGAACAGCAGGGTCCGGAAGCAAGTGCGGGAATCAGTGATGCGGGGGATATAGACGCTCCAGCCGGTCGGCGTGGACAGCGAATATGAAGGGCCCAGGGGTGGCGGAGGCAGCGAAGATGGGCTGTTGGTTGGTGATGAAGCGTTCGGCGTAGGCGGCGGAGGTGAGATCGCCGCGGGTGACGACGAAGCAGCGGGCCCGGTGTCCTATGACGGCGTCGATCTCGGCTTGCCGGTAGCGGATGCGTTTGTCCTTCATGAGGATGGCCCAGCTGAGCTTGGCGCTGTCTTCGATCCAGCGGTGTCTTCGATGCAGAAGGAGCCGGCAGAGATCGTATCTGCGTTACGAGCCAATGGCCTGGTCATCATCTGCCACGCGGCGACCCGTGTGGTGACTGAGCTCAACACAGAAGAGCCCACCCCTTAGGGCAGGCTCTTCATGGGGTAATCCTGTGTCCGAGGGGGGACTTGAACCCCCATGCCCATCACTGGGCACTAGCACCTCAAGCTAGCGCGTCTGCCTATTCCGCCACCCGGACTTGGTGCCTGCACGCGAGACCGTCATCCCGCGTCGGCTCCGTAAGGTTAGCAAACTCTGAGCACTGAGTCATACCGAGAAACCGGGGCCGGGTCGTCGAGGGGACGGGATGGGGTGAACGGGGGCTCGGGATGGGGGTTCCGTGGGGCTCGGGGGAGGGGGATGGGTTGGTTGGGGTGGGTCTGTGTACTGGGGAGTTGGGGAATTTCTGGCCGTCGGCTGAAAAGTGCTTGCGGCAACTTTGGGTGCTGCTACGGTTACGGATCGTTGAGGGGTGAGTCCACGGACCGGCCTCACATCGTGAGGCCGGTTCTGGAGCTTTGGAGGGCACATGACGCGCGAGGCGGACAGGCAGGTGCGGGCTTCGGCCCCGGCTGCTCGCCGCCCGCGTGTCGCCATCTCAGCGCAGGGCGTGACCATCGACCGGGCGGACCGGATGGCGCGGTTCGCGGCCGGCGCTCGGCGAGTCATCCTTCGCGCAGCCGCCACCGGCGTCCTCGTGGCCGCAGGGTGGCTGCTCGCTGTTCTGTTCGGCATGCTCACCGCCGCTCCGGCGGCCGCGGAGACCACCGCGGCGACAGGGGCGGCGGCAGAGACCGGATCCCAGGCTTCGGAGGCCGGCTCTCTTGATGAGACCGCGTCCCAAGCTCATCGTTCACTCACCAGCCCCGTGACGGCGTCAGTCAACGCCGAAGCCATGGCGGGGCGCACGGTCGACGGTCTCAACAGCCAGCAGGATCCTGGCCTGCCGTCACCGTCCAGCGCCGGAAAGATCCTGGACACCAACGGTTTGGTGCCCAACGGCGGTGGCAGCGGGCCGTTCGGGTCCGTTGCGGGGGACGTCGCGAGGTCCGCTTTCGACCCGCGGCTCGAGGCCGGTCGCGCACCTCTGGCGCGCCTGCTTCCCCCCGTCGTCCGCACAGCGGCGGACGACCCCTCTTTCTCACCTGACTGATCCCGCGAAGGTCCGGGGTGCGGGCCGGCCACAGCCCGGCCGCCCACCGGACCGCGAAGAGCGCGGCTTCCCGGAACGAGCTCTCCGGAGCGAGCGCTGCTTCCCAGTACGAACGCGGCGGCGAAGCGTGCCGGTTCACCGGCAGCGCAGGCGCATCAAGGCGCCACCGCAGCTCGCCGCCCGCGGGTGAAACCAACGTCAGTTCACGCGGGTTCGCGCATCCCCCGGGTCTCCCGCTGCACGCGGTGACAACGCGTGGAACGTACGGCGTCCCAACAGCCGTGCCCCGGGCAAGGCGCGCGAGACCGATTTCACATCATCCCCCCAGAACCACTAGGAGCATCCATCATGCGTACGTGGGCGAAGGCATCGAGCCCTGCTGCTCTGCTGGCCGTGGCCGTCATGTCGTTCGGCGGCGGCACCGCGCTCGCCGACACCTCCGGCAACGGGTCCGTCGGCGGCGGCAACCAGGTCGACCTGCCGATCTCGCTGCCGATCGACATCAGCGGCAACGCGATCGCCGCCGTCGGCAAGTCGGAGGCGACCTCGCAGGGCGGCGCGGAAGTCGTCAACACCGGCCGCAACGGCATCCCCAACAAGACGTCGGGCAACGGCAGCGTGCTGGGCGGCAACCAGGTCGACGCGCCCATCAGCGTCCCGGTCAACGCGTGCGGCAACGCCGTCTCCCTCATCGGCAAGTCCGACGCGGGCTGCAAGGGCGGCTCGACCGTCCGCACCCACGGCAAGGGCGGGGCCGGCGGCAACCGCACCTCGGGTGACGGCAGCGTGCTCGGCGGCAACCAGATCACCGCGCCCATCTCGGCCCCGATCAACGCCTGCGGCAACGCGGTCGCCATCTTCGGCGACGCGACCGCGGGCTGCAAGGGCGGCGCGACGGTGCACAACACCGGCAAGGGCGCGGGCGGCAACCGTACGTCCGGCAACGGCAGCGTCCTCGGCGGCAACCAGGTGGTGGCACCGGTCAGCGTGCCGATCAACATCTGCGGCAACTCGGTCGCCGCGGTGGGCCGGGCGTTCTCCGGCTGCCAGGGCGGCTCGTCGGTCACCAACAACGGCGGTCCGGGCCACCGCTACCACACCCGCCACCAGGCGCCGGGGTCCAGGGGCAACGACACCGACGGGCGTTTCGGTGTCGGGAGCGGCAACCAGGTCATCGCGCCGATCAGCGTGCCGATCGACATCTGCGGCAACGCCGTGGGCAACGCCTCGGCCGGGTGCCGCGGCGGGTCGAAGGTGGAGCAGTCGGGGCAGTCGGGCGCCGGTGGCAACCGCACGTCGGGTGCGGGCGGTGTCCTGAGCGGTAACCAGGTGGTGGCGCCGATCACCGCGCCGGTCAACGTCTGCGGCAACGCGGTGGCATTGGTCGGGCACGCGTTCGCCGGGTGCAAGGGCGACGCCACGGTGAAGAACTCGGCTCGGGGCGCGGGCGGCAACCGCACGTCGGGCGCCGGCGGCGTGCTGGCCGGCAACCAGGCGGTCGCGCCGATCACGGCCCCCGTCAACGCCTGCGGCAACGCGGCCGCCGTGCTCGGCCTCTCGCGGGCCCAGTGCCACGGCGGTGCGGGCGTCCACCCGCAGCACGGGGTCGGCGGCGGCAACAACCGCACCTCGGGCGCGGGCGGCGTGCTGAGCGGTAACCAGGTGGTGGCGCCGATCACCGCGCCGGTCAACGTCTGCGGCAACGCGGCGGCGGTCCTCGGTGACGCGGCGGCCGGCTGCCTCGGCGGCGCCCGGGTCGGCAAGCCGGGCCACCAAGGGCCGAGCAGGTTCGACCGCTTCGCCCGTACCACGACCAAGTTCGCGGCGGCCAAGCGCGGCCTGCTGCCCATCGCGCCCGCCCTGCCGGTGCTGAGCGGCGGCGGCCAGGACGTCGGCGCCGCGGCGGCCGGCCTCGCCCAGGGGCTGCCCGCCACCGAGGCCACCAAGCACCTGCCCGGCGCCGGCGACCTGAGCGGCGTCACCCGCGGGCTCGAAGGCGTCGGCAACGTCAAGGAGGCCACCAAGCCCGCCGCGGCCCCGCAGGTCCCCGTCGTCGAGGACATCTCCAAGACCCTCGGCCTGCCCGCGCTCCCCGAGTTGCCCGGCCTGACCCAGGCCCCGGCCACGCCGAAGCGCAAGCACGCCGCCGCCCCCGCCGACCACAAGCGCCGCACCGCTCCGTCGAGCCCCATCTCGGCGCTCTCCCCGGCGACCGACCTGGTCGCCTCCACCCCGGCCGGCAGCACCATCGCCTCGGCCACCCGCAGCCTGCCGATCGGGGGCGTCGGCCTCATGAGCGCCGAGCAGCCGGCGGGCGTCACCGGGATGAACAGCGGATCTCTGATCGCCCTCGTGTTCGGCGGCATGCTGGCCGCCTCCGCGACGCTGTTCGCCTCTGCTCGCCGGTTCCGGCTCGGCCGTAAGTAACAGAAAGGAGGTACTTATCTGAGGTACCTCTACGTTCATCCACTACCTGGTTGAACTTTGCCCGTTCCGGGGGCGCGGCCCGGGACGGGCAAAGTCATGCCCGGTGGTCACAGGGTGCGGCGGACTCGCATGATCTTTCTGCGCAGGCGTACGTGACGGCTGCCGTCGGGGTGCACCCGCACGCGCGCCAGCTCCCACTGTCCGTACTCTGCGTGTTCGGTCAGCAGCTGACGTGCTGCTTCGCGAGTGAGGTCGCGCGGAATGAAGATATCCATGTAGGAGTAGTCGAGCACAACGATTAGTCTCCAGGGTGGGTCAGGGCGCCTTGCCGCTCGATGAGCCTTATTCTGCGTGCTTGTGGGTGGACCCGGAAGCTAGTGGGTAGCCCGGGGGAAGGAAAATTCCGCGAGTCGGGTTACCTTTCAGTCTGTGCCGACTCCCGGCAGGGGGATTTGCAAGCGAACAGCGAGGTAGGAAGCAGCGTGCCAGCCAAGAACGGCAGCGCCGGCGGAACACGCCTGGTGATCGTCGAGTCGCCCGCCAAGGCGAAGACGATCGCCGGGTACCTGGGGCGCGGCTACATCGTCGAATCGAGCATCGGTCACATCCGCGACCTGCCGGAGAAGGCCGACGACATCCCCGAGAAGTTCAAGGGGGCGCCTTGGGCACGTCTCGGTGTGAACGTCGAGCACGGGTTCGAGCCGCTGTACGTCGTCAACCCCGACAAACGTTCCCAGGTGGCCAAGCTGCGGCAACTGCTCAAAGACGCCGACGAGCTCTATCTCGCCACTGACGAGGACCGCGAGGGCGAGGCCATCGCCTGGCACCTGCGCGAGGTGCTCAAGCCGAAGGTCCCCGTGCACCGCATGGTCTTCCACGAGATCACCCCGCAGGCGATCCGCGACGCCGTGGCCAACCCGCGCGACCTCAACCTCCGCCTGGTCGACGCCCAGGAGACGCGCCGCATCCTCGACCGCCTCTACGGCTACGAGGTCAGCCCCGTGCTGTGGAAGAAGGTCAAGCCGAAGCTGTCGGCGGGCCGGGTGCAGTCGGTGGCGACGCGCCTGGTGGTGGAGCGCGAGCGCGACCGCATCGCGTTCACGCCCGCCCACTACTGGGACCTGCAGGCGCTGTTCGACACCGGCAAGGCCGACGAGCGGCCGCGCGACTTCACCGGCACGCTGACCTCGGTCGACGGCAAGCGGGTCGCCCAGGGGCGCGACTTCGCCAGCACCGGGCAGCTCAAGCGCGGCGCCGACGTGCTGCACCTGTCGGAGGCGGCGGCGGGCGAGCTGGCCGGGCGGCTGGCGGGCGTCTCGTTCGCGGTCAAGTCGGTCGAGCGCAAGCCGTACACGCGCAAGCCGTACGCGCCTTTCCGGACGACCACGTTGCAGCAGGAGGCCAGCCGGAAGCTGGGGTTCTCCGCGAAGTACACGATGCAGGTGGCGCAGCGGCTGTACGAGAACGGGTTCATCACCTACATGCGTACCGACAGCATCACGCTGTCGGAGACGGCGGTGGCCGCGGCGCGCTCGCAGGCGATCAAGCTGTACGGCTCCGCGTACGTGCCCGACAAGCCGCGCGTCTACTCCAGCAAGGTCAAGAGCGCCCAGGAGGCGCACGAGGCGATCAGGCCGTCGGGCGAGGAGTTCCGCACGCCGGGCGAGACCGGGCTTTCCGGCGACATGTTCCGGCTCTACGAGCTGATCTGGCAGCGTACGGTCTCGTCCCAGATGAAGGACGCGGTCGGCGAGTCGATCACCGTGAAGGCCGGCGGCAGGTCGTCGGCCGGCGAGGACGTCGAGTTCAGCGCGTCCGGCCGGACGATCACGTTCTACGGCTTCCTCAAGGCGTACGTCGAGGGGGCCGACGACCCGTCCACCGACCGCGACGACTCCGAGAAGCGGCTGCCCAACCTGGAGGAGGGCGACGCGCTCAGCGTGTCGCGCCTCGACGTGGCCGGCCACTCCACCAAGCCGCCCGCGCGTTACACCGAGGCGTCGCTGGTCAAGGAGCTGGAGGATCGCGAGATCGGGCGGCCGTCCACCTACGCCTCGATCATCGGCACCATCCTCGACCGGGGCTACGTGTTCAAGAAGGGCACGGCGCTGGTGCCGTCCTTCCTGGCGTTCGCCGTGGTCAACCTGCTGGAGCAGCACTTCGGCAACCTCGTCGACTACGACTTCACCGCCGAGATGGAGAAGGTGCTCGACGACATCGCCAACGACCGGGCCGAGCGGGAGCCGGAGCTGCGGCGGTTCTACTACGGCGCCGACGGCGACGAGGGCCTGAAGGAGATGGTCACCGACCTCGGCGACATCGACGCCAAGGAGATCAGCTCGTTCCCGGTCAAGGGCACCGACATCGTGCTGCGGGTCGGGCGCTACGGCCCCTACCTCGACCGCGACGGCGCTCGCGTCAACGTCCCCGAGGACATGACGCCCGACGAGCTGACGGCGGAGAAGGCCGAGGAGCTGTTCTCGCGGCCGACCGGTGACCGTGAGCTCGGTCACGATCCGGCGACCGGGCACATGATCGTGGCCAAGGACGGGCGTTACGGGCCTTATGTGACGGAGGTCCTGCCGGAGCCGGCCGCTGACGAGGACGCGCCGAAGAAGCGGACGAAGAAGGCCGACGCGCCGAAGCCGCGTACGAGCTCGCTGTTCAAGACGATGTCCCTCGACACCATCACCCTCGAGGACGCGCTCAAGCTGCTGTCGATCCCGCGGGTCGTCGGCGATCTGGAGGGCGAGGAGGTCGTGGCGCACAACGGGAAGTTCGGCCCCTACCTGAAGAAGGGCACCGACTCCCGCTCGCTCTCCTCCGAAGAGGACCTGCTGACGGTCACGATCGAGCAGGCTAAGGAGCTGTTCGCGCAGCCCAAGCAGCGCGGCAGGGGGCGGGCGGCGGCGGCGGCGCCGCTGCGCGAGCTGGGCGACGACCCCAACTCGAAGAAGCCGGTGGTGGTCAAGGAGGGGCGGTTCGGCCCTTACGTGACCGACGGCGAGACCAACGCGTCCCTGCGCAAGGGCGACACCGTCGAGGACATCACCATCGAGCGGGCCGCCGAGCTGCTGGCCGAGCGGCGCGAGCGGGCGCCCGCGCCGAAGAAGACCACGCGCAAGACGGCGGCCAAGAAGCCCGCGGCGAAGAAGCCCGCGACCAAGTCGTAGCTTCGTCGGAGTCATGGTTTCGCCGGATCCGGCGGTCATCACGTGGTGGCCGCCGGACGTAGCATCGTCAGTGTGTTCGTCCTGATCTTCGCCGGCGGCGTGCTGCTCGCGCATTACTACCTGTGGCGCCGGCTGGTGCGCGGCACCACCGGGCCCGGCCGGGTGCGTGCGTCGCTGACGCTGGCGCTGGTGCTGCTGCTCGCGGTCCTCATGGGGACGTTCATCGGGTCGCGGCTGGGGCTGGAGAGCTGGATCGCCTGGGCGGGCTACGTCTGGCTGGCGGTGATGTTCTACCTGGTGATCATCCTGGCGGTGCTGGAGATTCCGCGGGCGGTCGTGGGGGCGGTGTTGCGCAGGCGGGCCTCGGCTCCTCAGCCGGTTGCGGCGCCTGAGCCGGTTTTCGCCAATGAGGCGGGCGGTGGTACGGCGACCCTGACCGGGGACCCGGCCGGATCCCCGGCCGCTAATTCCGTGCCCGCTGGTTCCGTGCCCGCTGTTTCTGTGCCGGTCGGTTCTGTGTCGGTCGGTTCTGTGCCGGGCGGTTCCGCGCCGGCTGGTTCCGCGGCCGGCGGTGACATGAGCAGGCGGCTCTTTCTCGGGCGGGCCACCGCGGCGATCGCCGGGGTCAGCGCGGTCGGCACGGTCGCGTACGGCATGTCGAGCGCCCTGGGCGACCCCGTGATCGAGCCGGTCACGGTCAGGCTGCCCAAGCTCGACCCGCGCCTCAACGGCCTGCGGTTCGCGGTGGTCAGCGACATCCACCTCGGCCCGCTCACCGGCATCGGTCACACCCAGCGCATCGTCCGCATGATCAACGGGCTCGAGGCCGACGTGGTGGCCATCGTGGGCGACCTGGTCGACGGTTCGGTGGCCCAGCTTGGCTCGCTGGCGCGGCCGCTCAAGGGCCTGGAGTCCCGTTACGGGGCCTATTTCGTCACCGGCAACCACGAATACTTCTCGCCGGAAGGCCCTGAGGAGTGGGTCGAGGAGCTGGGCGAGCTGGGCGTACGCTCGCTGCGAAACGAGCGGGTCGAGATCGCGCACCAGGGGGCCGTGCTCGACCTGGCCGGCGTCAACGACGTCGGCGGCGCGTCGAGCGGCGACGGCCCCGACTTCGCCAAGGCGCTCGGCGGACGTACGGATGGCCGGTCCACGGTGCTGCTCGCCCACCAGCCGATCCAGGTGAGCGAGGCCGCCCGCCACGGCGTCGACCTGCAGCTGTCCGGTCACACGCACGGCGGGCAGATCGCGCCGTTCAACCTGGTCGTGGGGTTGCAGCAGCCGGTCGTGTCGGGGCTCGCCACGGTGGACGGTGTGCAGGTCTACGTCACCAGGGGCGCCGGGTTCTGGGGGCCGCCCGTACGCGTGGGGGCGCCGCCCGAGATCAGCCTGGTGGAGCTGCGGAGCTGACTTGGGGTAATGAAGTGGTCACGTGACGCTCTTATGGCGTAGAGTATCCGCGCGGATACTCTCGGAGGGCGGTCATGGCTTCTTCCCCGGTGGAGCGGGCGTTCGGACAGGAGGTCGCGTCCTGGGCCCGGCGCGGCGGGCTGTTGTTCCGTCAGGCCAGACGGGCGGCAGATCTCAACCAGAAGGCGCTGGCCAGCGTGAGCGGCACGTCGCGCACCACGTTGTCGGCCTACGAGCACGGCAGGAAGTCGCCGACGCTGGAGACCGCAGGGCGCATCCTCGACGCGGCCGGGTTCGAGCTGGTGCTGGAGGCCAAGGTCGGGTGCGTCGCCCGCACGACGGGTGACGGGCACACGTTCCACGTGCCCAGCCGGTTGCGGCGGCTGCCGGTCTCGGCGGCGCTGGGGGTCGCGCGGGTGGGCGGGCGCACGTACGAGCTGGCCGACCGCGACGAGCGGCGGGCCGCCTACACCGCGCTGCTGTGCGGCGGCGGGCCCGACGAGCTGCTCGCCCACATCGACGCGGTGCTGCTCATCGACCTGTGGCGCGAGCTCGACCTGCCGGACGAGATCGCGGCGGCGTGGCGGCCCCTGGTGGAAACGGCGCGGCAAGAGGCCGGAGTGACACATCAATGAGGTTTTCGCGGGCCTATTCGAGGTGTGTAACCTGCGCCCGACTCTATTGTCGTAATACCCTCAGCCACGGACGACCGGGAATATCCGGGCCGTCTCTTGACCACCCCCTTCCGGTCGACACCTGGATACGCTGAAATCATGACTGCCCCTGGCCGGAGTCGCCCGGCCCACGTGCTGGCCAACGCGCCGTTTCGACGGCTCTGGACGGCCATGTCGGTGTGCAGCCTGGGCGACTGGCTCAACCTGCTGGCACTGACCGCCCTCGCGGGCAACCTCACCGAGGGCGACTACCGCGTGCAGTCGCTGGCCGTCGGCGGTGTGTTCGTCGCCAAGATGCTGCCCGCCGTGCTGCTCGGGCCGCTCGCCGGGGTCTTCGCCGACCGGTTCGACCGGCGGCTGACCATGTTCGCGGCCGACCTGGCCAGGTTCGCGGTCGTGCTGTCGATCCCGTTCGTCAACAGCTACCAGTGGGTCATCGTCGCGACCGTCCTGGTCGAGTGCATCAACCTGTTCTGGGTCCCGGCCAAGGACGCCACGGTGCCCAACCTGGTGCCCAAGGCGCAGCTCGAGTCGGCCAACCGGCTCAACCTGCTGGTCACCTACGGCACCGCGCCGGTCGCCGCCATGCTCTTCGCGGCGCTGTCGGTGGCGGGCGACCTGATCGGCGGGGCGGTGCCGTTCCTCACCGGCCACGGCGCGACCGGCCTGGCGCTGATCGTCAACGCCTGCGCCTACCTCGTCTCGGCCGTCCTCATCTTCACCCTGCGCGACATCCCCAAGCGCGACGGGGCGATCTCCACGCCGTCCGTGCTCAAGCAGGTCGTCGAAGGCTGGCGGTTCGTCGGCGGCAACCGGCTGGTGCGCGGCCTGGTCATCGGCATGCTCGGCGCCTTCGCGGCCGGCGGCGCCGTGGTGGGCGTGGCCAAGATCTACGTCGAGGCGCTGGGCGGCGGCGACGCGGCCTACGGCGTGGTGTTCGGCGCGGTCTTCGTCGGCATGGCGCTCGGCATGTTCTTCGGGCTCAGGCTGCTGCGCGAGCTGTCGCGGCGGCGGCTGTTCGGGCTGGCCATCACCGTCGCAGGGCTGGTGCTGATCGCGATCGCGCTGGTGCACAACCTCGTCATCGTGGTCATGCTGACCGTGCTGCTCGGGGCGTGCGCGGGCATCGCCTGGATCATCGGCTACACGCTGATCGGGCTCGAGGTCGAAGACGCGCTGCGCGGCCGTACGTTCGCGTTCCTGCAGTCCACGGCCCGGGTGACGCTGCTGCTGGTGGTGGCCGTGGCCAACCCGCTGGCGGCGCTGTTCGGGGTGCACGTCCTCGGCATGGGGCAGATCAGCTACCGCTTCGACGGCACCAACGTCGTGCTGGTGATCGGCGGGGCGCTGGCCATTGTCGTCGGCCTGCTGGCGCTGCGCCACATGGACGACAGGAAGGGCGTGCCGCTGGCCGCCGACCTGATCGCGGCGGTGCGCGGCGAGCGGTTCCCCACGGGGGCCGCCGAGCACGTGCCAGGGCTGTTCGTGGCGTTCGAGGGTGGCGAGGGGTCGGGCAAGACCACCCAGTCGCGGCTGCTCGCCATCTGGCTGCGCGACCAGGGCTACGACGTCGTGCAGACGCGCGAGCCGGGTGCCACCAAGGTCGGCATGCGGCTGCGGGCCATCCTGCTCGACGCCGCCGAGCGGGGCCTGTCGGCGCGGTCCGAGGCGCTGCTCTACGCCGCCGACCGGGCCGAGCACGTCGAGAAGGTGATCAGGCCGGCCCTCTACCGGGGCTCGATCGTGGTGACCGACCGCTACGTCGACTCCTCGCTGGCGTACCAGGGGGCGGGGCGCGTCCTCGACCCCGAAGACGTCTCCAAGGTCAACGCGTGGGCGACCGGCGGGCTGGTGCCCCACCTGACCGTGCTCATCGACACGCCGCCCGAGGTGGGACTGACCCGGCTCGGCGGGGCCGCCGACCGCATCGAGGCGGAGCCGCTCGAGTTCCACCATCGCGTACGCAAGGAGTTCCGCGCGCTGGCCGCTGCGGCGCCCGAGCGTTACCTCGTGGTCGACGGCACGCTGCCACAGGAGACGATCACCCGGCAGATCCATGACCGGGTCCGCGAGATCCTGCCCGACCCGGTGCCGCGCGAGTCCGAAGACGCCACGGGCACCATGCCCGCCATCCGAGACTGACACCTGATCCCTGGCGTTAGGCGTACTCCGGGGTGGCGGGCGCGGTTAGCCTTGTCCCCGTGACGGTTTTCGATGACCTCGTGGGGCAGGACCAGGCGATCGCCGTGCTGTCGCGGGCCGCGGCGGCGGCCGGAGAGGTCGTCGCGGGCGGGCGCGGCGCCGGCATGACGCACGCCTGGCTGTTCACCGGCCCGCCGGGCGCCGGTCGCGAAGACGCCGCACGCGCCTTCGCCGCCGCCCTGCTCTGTCCCGACGGCGGGTGCGGCCACTGCGACCAGTGCCACCAGGTGCTCATCGGCTCGCACCCCGACCTGGAGTCCGTACGTCCCGAGGGGCTGTCCTACAGCGTCAAGCAGACCCGCGAGCTGATCCTGCGCGCGGCCGGGGCGCCGACGCAGGGGCGGTGGCGGGTCATCCTGTTCGAGGACGCCGACCGGGCCACGGAGTCGGCCGCCAACGCCCTGCTCAAGGCCATCGAGGAGCCGCCGCCGCGTACGGTGTGGCTGCTCTGCGCCCCCGCGCCCGACGACCTGATGATCACCATCAGGTCCCGCTGCCGCCAGGTCACCCTCACCACGCCCGCCACCGAGGCCGTCGCCCACGTGCTGGCCACCCGCGACAGCGTGCCCTGGGAGACCGCCAGATTCGCCGCCAGGGCCGCGCAGGGGCACATCAGCCGCGCGCGTGCGCTGGCGCTCGACGAGGGCGTCAGGCGGCGGCGAGAGGCCGTGCTGGGCATCCCGCGCGCGCTGACCGGCGTCGGCGAGTGCATCGCCGCGGCCGAACGCCTGGTGAAGACCGCCGAGGAGGAGGCCGCCGCCGCCACGGCCGCGCTCAACGAGAACGAGACGGCGGAGCTGCGCAAGCTGTACGGCGAGGGGTCCACCGGCAAGGGGCTCAACCGGGGCCTGGTCAGGGGCGGTGCAGGGGCGCTCAAGGAGCTGGAGGACCGGCAGAAGTCGCGCGCCACCCGCATCAAGCGCGACTCGCTCGACAGCGCCCTGCTGGAGCTCGTGTCGTTCTACCGCGACGTGCTCACCATGCAGTTCGGGGCCGAGGGCGTCGAGCTGGCCAACGACGACCTGCGCTTCGACCTCGACCAGCTCGCCAAGTCCACGACGCCGGAGGAGACGCTGCGGCGCATCGACGCGATCATGCAGTGCCGCGAACGCCTCGCGGCCAGCGTCAACCCGCAGATGGCCGTCGAGGCGATGATGCTGGCACTGCGCTGAAAAACAGTTGGCCGACCGAAGCAGCAGATGAGCACGCCAGGCGTCTCTGTTGCGTGGAAGTCGAACTACTCACCCAGCAAGAAGACCTCGCGCGGCGCCGGGTCGACGTCGCGTCGATCTTCGCCGAGCACCACGTCGGGCTCGTCCGGCTGGCCCTCATCATGGTCGGTGACCAGGCGACCGCCGAAGACGTCGTGCAGGAGGCGTTCGAGCGCACGTGCGCCGGCCGGGTCCGGCTGCGCGACGCCGACAAGCTGCTGTCCTACGTGCGCTCCGCGGTGCTCAACGGGTGCCGCTCCGTGCTGCGGCGGCGGGCGACGGTCTTCCGCAAGGCGCCGCCGTACGAGCCGCCCGTCTGGTCCGCGGAGAGCGCCGCGCTGCTGGGGGAGGAGCGCAGGGAGGTCCTGCTCGCGCTGCGCGAGCTGCCCGGCAGGCAGCGCGAGGCGCTGACGCTGCGCTACTACTTCGATCTCACCGACCAGGAGATCGCCGAGACTATGAAGATCAACGCGAGCACCGTACGCTCCACGGTCACGCGTGGGCTGGCGGCGCTCGGCCGGGCCCTTGGGGAGGATTCATGAGCAGTCCCATGGAAGACAGGCTGCGCGAGGCCCTCGCCGAGGCCGGAGCCTCGCTGGACCCCGCCACTCTGCGTCCCCTTCGCGCACCCGAGCGGCGGTGGCGCGTGGACTACCGGCTGCTCGGCGTGGCGGCGGCGGTGGTGGTCTTCGCGGGGGCGGCGACCGCCGTGGCCCTGGGCACCGGCGGCCAGGATCATGTGGCGGCGGTCGAGCCCGCGCCGAGCGAGGCGGCCGGGATGGCGGTCTTCCTGTGCTCGAAGGCAGTGACCGAGGCGCCGTGCAGTGGCCGTGACGCCACCCCTCAGCAGGTCGAAACCATCGGGGCGGTGCTGCGCGGGCTCCCTCAGGTCAACGAGGTGTCGTTCGAGGATCAGGCGACGGCCTACGAGCGGTTCAGGAAGAGCTACGCGGGCAACACCGCCGTGCTCGACGCGGTCAAGCCGGCTGATCTGCCGCCTTCGTTCCACTTGAAGATCAAGAAAGGCGGAGATAGGGCGCAGGTGAACCAAGCCGTCTTCAGGTTGGAGGGGTTCCATACGATCGTCGACCGAGCTTCGCCCGACATCACCAAGCTGCCGACCGCTGATGATCTCAAGTGGCATATCAGCGTCTTCCTGTGCAACGAGGGCACGAGCATCCCCCAGTGCGGTGCCGGCCGCGATGGGGGAAAGGCCGCCACGGCCGCGCAGAAGCGCGCGCTCGACAAGCTGATCGGCGCTGCGCCGCAGGTGGCGGAGCACGTCTTCGAGAGCAAGGAGGCGGCCTACGAGAACTTCAAGAAGTCGTTCCAGGAGAGCAGTCCGGCGATGGTCAGAGCGACCAAGGTGGAGGACCTGCCGGAGTCCTTCAGGATCACGCTGAAGAACGAGGCGGAGGATGGCGAGGTGGTCGAGCGGTTGAACCGGCAACCGGGGGTGGCGGCAGTGGTCTCTCAAACGTGCGTGCCCGCGCGGCGGACGCTGTCCTTCGACTTCGGCCTGGATCTGCCCGCCTCGGTCATGTGCTCCGGCGTGGGATGACGCTGCTGTTGGAGGGTTGTGGCGGCTGCTGATCGTACGAACGGCGGCTGGCTGATTGTGGGGCGACGGGCTGATCGGGGGCGTGGGGTCACCGGCGGCGGGGGCCCAGCTCAAGATCCGCCGCCGCCCACCCCTCACCACTGCGGGCCTGCGCACGTAATGTGGCAGGGGAGACGGTAAATGACCCCTAGGCCGTCAGGAGGCGAGCTCGAGCCCATGGGAATGATCATGGCCGTGAGCTTCACCCGTTACGGGAGGCTCTACTACCTCGATCCCGGCCAGCACACCTACAAGGTGGGCGACAAAGTGCTCGTACCAACGGATTCGGGACCTGAGGTGGCGGAGTGCGTCTGGGCGCCGCAGTACACGAGCGAAGACGTTGACGGCCTGCCGGTGTGCGCCGGGCTCGCCGGCGACGAACACCTGTCCCGTGACGAGTCGAACAAGCGGCGCCGCGCCGAGGCTCGCAGCGTCTCCAAGCGGCTCATCAAGCGGCACTCGCTGCCGATGAAGGTCGTCGGCATCGACTACCTCGACGAGGACAACGTCTACACGGTCTACTTCTCCGCCCCGCACCGGGTCGACTTCCGCGCCCTGGTGCGCGACCTGGCCCGCAACCTCAGGGCCCGGGTCGAGCTGCGCCAGATCGGCCCCCGCGACGAGGCCCGCCTCCAGGGCGGCATCGGCCCCTGCGGCCGCGACCTGTGCTGCGCGACCTTCCTCAAGGACTTCGAGCCGGTCTCCGTACGCATGGCCAAAGACCAGGACCTCCCGGTCAACCCGCTGCGCATCGCGGGGGCATGCGGTCGGCTGATGTGCTGCCTCAAGTACGAACACCCGCTGTACCAGGAGTTCCGCGCCTCAGCCCCCCGCACGGGCACGAGCGTCGAAACCCCCGAGGGGCCCGGAACGGTGGTGGGCCACAACGTCCCGTCCGATTCGGTGGTGGTGCGGCTCAACGACGGCGGACGCCGCTGTTCGTGCTCCCGGGCCAGCGTGTGCGGGCCACGGAAGGCGTACGACTCGACGTACGGGGGCGGCGGGGACGGCACGTCATAGGGCGGGGTGCGGATATGGGCCGAGCCGTGAGGCCACGGGCGCAGCCGGCCCGCCGCCGGGGGCTTTCCTGACATCGGGGGACCGATGGGAGCGAGAACCCCTCGGGCTCCTGTAGACTCTCTCACGCTGCACGGCAGATGCCGCCTTAGCTCAGTCGGCCAGAGCACTTCACTCGTAATGAAGGGGTCTGGGGTTCGAATCCCCAAGGCGGCTCCCAGGTCAAAGGCCCTCCCGGATGATCCGGGAGGGCCTTTTTGATCTCCGTACAGCAGCGCCATACAGCAACCCCTGCAGCCGATGCCCATTGATGGGCTACGGATTAGGCTGATCCGGTGGATGTGACTGCCCTGGAGAATCTGCGCTTGGCGGGCGTGGTAGCAAGTCAGTTCACACATCGATCTGAAGCCCCGGTCATAGGCGAGGTCTGGCTCAGATTCGAGGCGTTGACTGTCAACCTAGGTGTTGCCGCTGATTGGGAACTCAGGATCGACCCCGAGGAGCCGGGGGAGGGCTACGTGATGGAGGAACTGGGCAGTCGCGTGGACGTGATCACCGCTCCCGATGAAGTTCCCTTCGTGAGGTACATCGGTCAGCGGTTGCGGCGCTTGGTGGAGGAGTTCGATGACTTGTCCGGCCAACGCATGCGCATGTCCTTCGAGTTCGAGGATGGAGCTGTCATCGCCCGAAGTTGGGGAGGCGACTTGCAGATGACCCACGCCTAGAACCGCAGCGGAGACCATCCCCTAGATCGTTGATGTGAAATTCGGGTTAGTGATCGTAGGCGATCAGGGATCGTTTCACGGGTGCGCCGATGTTCCAGTTGTGCCAGATGACGACG